>JAEOTI010000809.1 GCA_016839955.1 Candidatus Hodarchaeota archaeon
ATAACATTTGATTCATTTTTTAAACCTCAATATCGTAAAAGTTCTCTTCCTTAATCAATATTTATTTGTTAAGGTATTTAAGTGATATGTAGAATAAACAAATTTATATAATAAACACATAATAACAGCAAAAACAACATAGTTCGTTATAATTAAAAAATTGCTTTTTTTTATATTTAGCACTTATTAGCTTTCTATCGTTATTCGGCTCTAAGTAGACTCAACAAGTTTATAAATGAAAGATTCTTTTTATAGCTTAACACGGATTTTATACCTATTTCATTATGGTATAAATCAAAAAACAAATTTTTTAGTATTGTGATAAAATTGAAAATATTATTGATATATCCACCTTTTCCGTTTGGAAAAGGAATGGGCTCTATAATGTGCAGTCCACCTTTAAATATACTAACGCTTGCTGGTGCGGTTCCTGAACATGATGTTGATATTCTTGATTTAAACGTTGACCAGTCTTATGGAATTAAAGAAATGGAAGATTTGATTAGTGAATACGATTTAATTGGCGTCATTTGTATGACATTTTCCGTGAGACTTACTTTGAATATTTGCAAATTAGCAAAAAGAAATGGCATACCAACTTTATTAGGTGGTTTCCATCCTACATTGAAGCCGGACATCATTGATCAGTTTGATTGCATTGATATGATTGTGAGAGGCGAAGGCGAGATACCTTTTAAAGAGATTGTAAATGGCAAGCCTAAAAGCGAGATTCTTGGTTTATCTTATCGTGAAAATGGGAAAGTGCATCATAATCCTGACAGACCATTTATGAAAAATTTAGATGATTTACCCTTTCCTCGAAATGATCTTGTGGATAATAGTCCTTACAATTATTTATGGATCCAAGCATGGGTTGTTGAATCATCGAGAGGATGTCCATTTACCTGTGAATTTTGTTGCGTTACGGAATTTTATAATAGGACCTATAGAATGAAATCACCGGAACGAGTTATTAAGGAATTAATGCGGGTTCCTGAAGGAACGAAACTTGTGTTTTTTGTTGATGATAATTTCACATTGAATAAAAAGAGAGTTATGCGAATCTGTGAGTTGCTCCAAAAGACTCATCTTAATGAACATTTAGTTTTTGTATGTCAAGCTAGAGTTGATGATATGGCAAATAATCCTGATATGGTTGAGGAGATGCATAAAAGTGGTTTTATTTGCGTTTTCTTAGGATTTGAGAGTTTCAAACAGATGGCTTTAGACCGTATGCAAAAAGGATATTCTCTCGATAAAGTACGAAAATGTATTAATAACCTTCATGAAAATGGAATTATGGTGTTTGGATCATTTATAATTGGCAACATCGGAGAAACAAAGGAAGATACTCGAAAAACTTTTAGGTTAATGAAAGATCTGGATATAGATTTTATAATGACTATGCCGATTACACCTTTTCCAGGAACTAAGCTTCACGATGAAGCCATAGAAAAAGGTTGGTTTCCTAAAGATACAAAATGGGAACTTTTAAAGACTGGCGAATCAAAGCCATTAATGCGTTCACCAGATTTAACACAAAGTGAAATTCAATCTTTATTGTCGGAAAGTTATCGATCTTTCTATCAAGACAAGAGATTTCTTTATAGAAAATTCGGTTCTAAAAAAGGAACAATCAGGGCGAATCCAAAATTTAGATGGACGAGAAAATTTATGTTCACATTTCTTAAAAACGGTATTACGAAATTCGTGATGCAGATAGATAAAATTGTGGATGAAGTATATGAAGCTACATAGATTAAGAAAATAATGATTACTTCGATTTCAAATTAAACTCAAGTCTTTTTTCTAAGGAAGATATTTTTAAATTAACTTCTTTTATTTTTGTAATATCAATTGGATTAATTCGATATTGTTAATTCCCAATCATACTATATTTTTAATTGAAAATTACAGTTGAGCATTATAGGTTTATTGATTTGCTTAAATTTAACAATTATTATTCTGTAACAAAAATAATTAACAATTTGACTGTAATAATTTCCAATTTTGTGATTAAATTGAATGTCTTATTGATATATCCACCTTTTCCGTTTAATAAAGGCATGGGTGCTGCTATGTGCAGCCCACCTCTTAATATATTAACTCTGGCTGGTGCCGTCCCCGAACATAATGTTGATATTCTTGATTTAAACGTTGATAAGTCTTATGGAGTTAATAAAATGGAAGAAAAATTGAGAAAATACGATTTAGTTGGCGTTACATGTATGACATTATCCTTAAGAATTGTATTAAATATTTGCAAATTAGCAAAAAAAAAAACGGTGTACCAACACTCGTAGGTGGTTTCCATCCTACTTTGGATCCAGCGGTCATAGATGAGAATGATTCTATTGATATGATTGTAAGAGGCGAAGGTGAAATAGCGTTGAAGGAAATTTTGAGTGGTAAACCTAAAAATGAGATTCTTGGCTTATCATATAGGGAAAATGGAAAGGTGTATCATAATCCAGAGAGACCATTTGTAAAAAATTTAGATGATTTACCATTACCTCGTAATGAACTGGTGGATAATAGCCCATACCATTATTTATGGATGCGTGCTTGGGTTTGTGAATCATCGAGAGGGTGCCCATTTACATGCGACTTCTGTTGTGTTACGAAATTTTATAAGGGAGGTTATCGTACAAAATCACCAGAACGTGTCATTCAAGAATTAATGCTAGTTCCACCTAAAACTAAAGTGGTCTTTTTTGTAGATGATAATCTCACATTGAATAAAAAACGAGTAATACGAATCTGTGAGTTAATCCAAAAAACTAATCTTAATAAACGTTTAATGTTTGTATGTCAATCCAGAGTAGATGATATTGCAAATAATCCTGAGATGGTTGAGGAAATGCATAAAAGTGGATTTATTCTAATTTTCTTCGGATTTGAGAGTCTCAAACAAATGGCCTTAGATCGCATGAACAAAGGATATTCCCTAGATAAAGCACTAAAATGTGTTAAATTATGTCATGATAATGGGATTTTGGTTTTTGGTTCATTTATAATTGGCAATATTGGAGAAACAAAAGAAGATACTCGTAGAACCTTTAAATTAATGAAAGACATAGAAGTAGATTTTATCATGACCATGCCTATAACTCCTTTTCCTGGCACCAAACTTCACGATGAGGCTGTTGAGAAAGGATGGGTTGAAAAAGATCTAAAATGGGAACAGATAAAGTCTTCAAATAAAAAACCAATAATGTGTACACCAGATTTAACAAGAGATGAAATTTCAGAATTATTGTCGGAGAGTTATCGAACTTTCTATTTAGATAGAAAATTTCATTTCAGGAAGTACTTAAGTTTAGACCATGGGCCGATTAGATCGAATCCAAACTTCAGGTGGACTTGGAGATATTTTTTAAAATTCTTCACCAAAGGTATTACAAAATTTATGATGCAGATAGACAAAATTGTTGACGATGTTTATGATGTTTCAGAAGAAGTTAAGGAAACGGAGTTATCTATAGATCATTAAGATTAAACTTTTATTTCTTCTTTTACTTTAAGATAATAATATAGTTCAATAATTCAAATTTTACAGTCTAAAA
>JAEOTI010000588.1 GCA_016839955.1 Candidatus Hodarchaeota archaeon
CAATGGAGGGTTACATCAGTAAGCCAGGTCATCAAAAAAGGAACCGGAAATATCAATTCTTCTATCTAAATGGTAGAAGATTAATCTCAAAACTCCTTCAAGAATCGGTTGAGGAGGGTTACGGAAGTTATTTAATGAAAAGCGAGTTCCCTTGCGTTTTTATCTTCTTGCAAATTAATCCTGAGGAGTTTGATATCAATATTCATCCTCAGAAAAGAGAGGTTCTTTTTTTTGATGAAAAGAAAATTCGGACTGCTTTGAGCTCAGCTATTTCCCATTGTCTAAAGACACATGATATCGTCCCAAAATTTACTCCTTCTAGTATCAAGAAAAAGCAAACTAAACTTGATTTTCCAAAGGACGAATTAAAATCATCCCCTCCGATTACTAGGAAAGATATTAAAGCCAGTTCTCAAATTACTCTGCATTCTGACGTACAACAATCCGAAATAGGTTTTTCTCCCCAAAAAGGCCCTCAATATTCTACTAAGGATTTAATTCATGAATTTGTCACACTAGATTTAATAGGTGCTGATGTAAAATATCGAGGATCCTTAAGTAAAGAATTCATTGTATTAGAAGACTTATCAAATAATGACCTGATAATTCTAGATTTTCATGCTGCCCATGAGAGGATCAATCTGGAGAGGTTACTCCATTTACATAAGATTGGTAAGGTACCCGTTCAGACTTTGTTGCGCCCATACGAAATCCAGTCCAAGTATGTCGATACTCAATTTATTTCCATGCTCGTACGATTGGGTTTTGACATTAGAGTTCCAAAAGATAAAGCTAATTATCTAGAAATTCATGCCATCCCCAAAATTATAGCAAACAAAGAAATAACAAAATTCTTTGAATTGCTTGATGAAAAAGTGAATTTGTCTGTTTATGAAGATGAAATCTCGAAGGTTTTGAGTGTAGTTGCCTGCCACGCCTCATATCGATCAGGAGATACGTTATCTTTTCAACAGACTAAAGATTTACTTACTCAACTGGCAAAAACAGAAAATCCAAACATTTGTGCACATGGAAGGCCAACTTTTTTCCGTATTACTCATCAAGAGATGTTGAAACAGGTTCGAAGGATTTAGAATCGTCTTTAATACAATCCCGAAATCAAACCTTCTTCAATGTTTAATTCAGTAAATAATGTATAATTGTTGTTAGATCGTTTTTTTATACAAATTTTATTTTGTTTTGGTAGATTTTCAAAGAGGAGGTGCTCATCAAAATAATATTCTGTCAGTGCTTGTCGGAAAGGATAAACATTATCATCATAGACACGTCCTTCGTTTGTTAAAAATATTGGAAAATCAATTGTTCTGGAAATAGAAGCAATTTGAGCAAGTATATATGATTCAAAATGGTTATCTTCCTTTGTATCAGGATTCACTCTTCTTAAAATATCATCTATCAGAATAATTGTATCTTTACCAACCTTGTTTAATTCCAGATCATCAAGGATAAACAGTTCTTCTTGAAGGGATTTAGGTTGGAAAACAATAAGATTCGATAGTACTTCCTGCATTGGTTCAAACTTAATGTAGGGGAAATTTCCACCTACATCTATCAAATAGATTTGGTTAATGCCCTTTTCTAGCTTGTTCATTATTATTTGGACCAGAAAAGCTGTCTTATAAGTCCCTGAGGTACCAAATATGTGAACTACTTTATTCTTTTCCTGAAAAAGTGAGTTAAAAGGTTCATTCAATGGTAACACTCCATTGAGAGAGATTATATTTTGAAATATTGATAACTTCTCATGTCATAGGCTCTGTTAAATATAACTGTTTATTCTTTGTATAAGGATTTTATCGATCATTGTCAAAGAATATATCACATATAGTTTAACTGTATTATCATTAGAGTAATTCTCATTGGATGTATTGGTTTGGCCTCTATAGCTGTGAAAACGAACGATATACGTTTTTATAATAAATTTTTGAAGCTAAGTCAGAGTTCATCAATTAAAATCCATTTTTTTCATGAATCTCAACAAATTTCAGAAGGAAAGTATGATATCATCGTAACAACTTCCGAAAAAACCAAAAGTAATGAAAATAGCCATATTCTTTACCTTACTTACGAAGATCTTAATTCAGAAACAATTCCAAAAATAATTGGTTTGATATCGAGAGATTATAATCCAAAATTTCAAAAAATGATCATTGGTATCGATCCTGGAGAACATATTGGTATTGCAGCGATATGTGATGGAATGGTTTTATCCGCTAGAACTGTGAGCCTCGAACAGTTAATTAATGTAATAGAGACTAATTTGTTATCCTTTCCTTCTGAAAAAGTATGTATAAAAATAGGTGATCAACCCCCTTCCATTTCGAGAGTTGTTTTTAATAAAATCTTCAATGTATTTCAAAAAATTGCTCATATTCAATTGGAAATTGTACCAGAAGCTGATTCAAACACTGGAAATTTAAAAACTCAAAAGCCTTTAAGTACAGACGAAAAAGCAGCCATTATAATCGGACTGAGAAATGGAAAACGTCGAACTCATATGGTAAGAAATGCCATTTCAGAAGGTCGGGTAAAAGAAATTCAAAACTGGAGTAGAGAGAAGTCAGGGAACCTTACGATAGATTCAGAACTTGCTAAATTGGTAGCTATTGGTGAAATCACGCTTGAAGAAGCAATTTTAATTAAATCGGGAAAAAAAACACTACCAGAGTTAAAAACAATTTTAGTAATATAAATTCAAAAAATAGGGGTTATAAAATTTATGAAAAGAGGAATATTTGTAGGAA
>JAEOTI010000589.1 GCA_016839955.1 Candidatus Hodarchaeota archaeon
AAAAATGGAAACCATATCAGAGCAAATAAACCCCAGATAAGTAAAGCTATCATAGGAAGATTGTGTAACAGGAATAAAGGAGGTAAAATAACGATAGGAAGATAAAATATCATTACAATGACAATATTGTAACTATTTGTTTGAAAAAGTTCCTTCATCTTTACAAAGCATAGAATAGGAATAATACTGAAGAGAAGACTAACACTAGCTGACAGAACTTCTTCTTTTAGAATAATTGATGGAAATATCCCGTGAAAGAATAATGCTATATAAGAATTGAATATGAATAGCTCGTGAATGCTTGTTTCTAGATCATACTTCTGCTTTTTAAACTCTACACTGTTATTAAAACGTGTAATTTCAATTAATGCTACAAAAATCCATAAAATACAAATCAAAATCAAAAATATTCGGTCAGAATCAAAAATTTGATATTTGTCTTGGGCATCTTGTATTGTGGACGCATTTAATCCTAAAAGTGTTATATGAGCTGCTATAAAAGTCAATACAATTAAGCTAAATCCTATAGAGCTTATTAATTTTGTTTTAGGGTCTAAAACACTCATTTGTTTGTTTATTATTGACTTCGCATCTTCACCCGGAATTAGTCTCATAAAAGGATTAACTAATATCAGTAAAACCACAAAAAATTCGAAAAGTATAATGTTTTTGTTAAAAAGAGTAGATTGAATACCTGATTCCATAAGATTTATCCAATCTAAAGGATTCAAAGATGAATAATCGATT
Organism: Candidatus Hodarchaeota archaeon; assembly: GCA_016839955.1. Next base: position 748 of record JAEOTI010000589.1, read on the forward strand.
ATAAGCCAATCAAAAAATCTCTCTAAATGGCCTTTATAATCACTAGTTCCAAAAATGGGGTTTGACATTATTTCATTCCAGGGGAATAGACTAACCCATCCTGCTGAAAGATTATACAAGAGTGAAAGGAATCCAAGAATTGCGAATAAGAATAAAAAGGACTTTTTGCGTGATTCAAGACCCGCAGCAATAGGTATTACAAGAAATGGAGTAACCGCAACAAGATGTCTTGCACTCCAAGCTAAACCCCCATCTGGTTTGAAAAACTTAGCAATCCAAACCAATGCAATTAAAAACATAGAAATGAGAAGATGTGATTCAACTGGATATCTACGATAAAACATTGGAAGAGCCAAAATTCCAAGAAGGGCGATTGGCATAAAGAAAAATAATCCTCGTTTTTGAGAGAATAGAAGTACAAAAACTCCTTCATCTATGGGCTCTAAAAAGTGTTGAAATGGACTAAAAATAGCTGCATACTTGTAAGGTGTTGCAAATGGATCTTCAAAACAGATAAAATGATAAATTGCAAGTAAAATTCCACAAATTACTATTGGAATTATATACGTCGAAAATTCTTGAATTCTTTTCCGAAACCAAATTTTATTTGTTTCTATTGGCAAGACTAAATAAAAAATGAGACACGGAATCAGAAAACTCACAGAATATTCCGAACTCAAAGCAATTGCTGTAAAAATCCCTCCAAACAAGAGATCAGATTCCCTATCATTTATTTTTTTTGCACGAAATAGATGATAAACTGCATGAACAAGCATTGATCCAACGAATGCATGAGAAAAGAAGCTTGAAGTGTAAGGGTACCAGATAGAAGCAAATGCTAAGACTAAGGATGTTAGGAAAGATATAGTATGATCATATTTCAATAACTTACAAATGTCATAAACTCGGATTACTGCAGTTGCATTCACAATCAGTAAGAATATGACAATTAACATCATAGCATATTCATCGACATCTGAATCAGAGACTGATCTATTTGTGAAAACCTTGTCTATTGCTAAAAAAACCTGAGCCAGCCAATAAAGAGGTGAAGCAAAGAGAGCAAGACCAGGAGCCTTATCTGAATAGATTTTTCCTTTATAAATTGAATAATCTAAATTTGAAAACCTAGCTCGATCTTCCTCACTAACCCAAAATCTAAAAAACTTAGCGAATGATTTCGTAAGCATATATCTTGACCCGGGATTAGTGGAACCAATCTCTAATCTTGCCGCAAGTAGGAAAAAGATGAAAACGAAAAGAAAAAAGCGAAATTTCCAAGAGAAAACCCAATCTAACTGAAAAGTATATTTTCCTAAAGTTAATTGGTGAGTGGGCTTGAATGAATTTTCTTCTTGGTTTGTCATCAATAAAATCGAACCAAAACAATATTTTTATTATTCCTTTATTTAGATACAGGAGTTTTTCGCATTAAATCTATGAAACCTAAGGTCAGAATTGTTGTGATGATTGTCCTTCCGACGTAGAATTGTAGTTTTAAATCTTCAAAAGGCCATATGAATAACAATAATGCGTAACCAAGAAAATGAATCGATATTAGTAAAGAAGAAAGCATTTCTGAATCTCGATAATGAAGAAAGAATAAAACACCAATTAAAAACGAAATTGGAATTAAACATTCTACTGCCCACCAAGACATATTGTTGTATTGTGTGTATTTTTTGCTGTCATCAACTAGTTTGCCCAACATAATGAATTTTAACGGATTATCATCTTCTAAGAAGAAAGCATAAGCTGTTGTCCCTATAAAATAAATCAAAGCGAATAATATTGGAGCTCCATTCTTGTATAATTGTTTTTCAGTGAATAGAGGAAGCAAACCTTTCAAAATTAATGCCATAGTGAGAGCGCCACTTAAGTTAATATAAATCCAAACCCAGGTTTTAACATCCCAAAATTCTAAATCTTTTCCAGTTATAATTAGCTTATTTCCTGATAGAATATACCAATAAATTAAAAATACTATAAAATGGCCAATAGCGTAAGAAAACATTGCAATACTCCATTCCATTCGTTGACGTTTCCTGGTTCGTTTCCAGTCAAAACCCAAAACACCTGCGCTCAATATTGCTACACTTGAACTAATTAAAGAAACAATTGCAATCCATTCATTTTCTGAAACCATTATTATGCCCCTTAGTAATTACCCCATTTTCAAAAATTACCATTGACTAAGTTTAACTTTAACATCATCTCGGGGAATTAATTCTAGTACTCCAACATCTGCTAATCGACTTAGATTTTCCCAAAGGCTGCTCTTATCTAAATATGGTTTTAGATTTGACGAAATATTTCTAAGCAAATTGTTCATAGTTTTTTTACCGTCTGCCATCATTACTATTGCTAGTGTGACAGGGTTGGTCTCTTTTAATATAACATCTAGTTTTTTCGAATCCGCTAAAATTGTAGAAAGAATAGGTTTAACTTTAACTAAATAATCATAATGTGCACTCATTAGAACCTGAGACGTTTGCATTCCCCGCTCAGCAGCTAATAAACGAAGTATTAATTCAAATTCTTCTGATTTTATATTAGATTTTTCTATAAGTTCATCATAGAGTATTTCTGGATTACTTTCAAGAATAGATTGCGCTAGATCCGATTTATTTTCTAATTCTTGTTCCTTCAATCGCATAAACCGTAAAAATGCTTCATAAGTAAATTGTTTTTCCTTAGCTTCCTTTAACAAATTGGATTCGAATAATAAATCTGAAAAAGTAATTTCTGTTCGTTCTCCAAAGACATAGCGATAGAATTTACCGTCTTCGAGGATACACTGTGAAACACTTTTCTTCAGACTCTCTGGGAGATATTTTGAGACAGCTACCCATCCCTTTGGAACCTCAGATAAAGCTTCCAGGGTTTTTTCGTTTGCTTCAGGAATAAATAACACACATTTTGGTATATCTAGCTTAATCAATTCATCTTCAAATCGTTGATTTATTTCTTGTATAATTCGAATAGATTGAAATTGACTAAGATCTGGTTTAGCTACTAAGTAACGTCTGTGTGGGACAAGCATCCATAGATCACGGAATACAGGACAAGAATCTTGATGAAGTATAATTATAGGTTCTCGAACAAGAAGTAATCTCATTAATTTACTGAGGATATCATAATTTCCAACGCTTTCTGCAAGTACATCGATTGTAGTATGAGTAGTTTGTGAACTTAATTCTTCAAATGGTAAAGTTACGTCTCCTTTTTGGAGTACTTCATCAATTGTCGGTATAAACCCTTCAAAGATTTGTGCATCAAACATTTTTAAGTGTCCGGGGTCGTACGTCTCTACAAAGAGAGATAATAATAATGTAACTACTTTTTGAACTTGTTCAACGTTATCAGTTTTATCTATAACTGCTACAGCTAACACTTCACCTTTAGATACGTGAACAATACTATAATTTTTATAATCTATTGCAGAGATTTCGTCTCCCTTACTGAGAATCTCTCCACCTAACTGATTTAGAGCCGCAAGAAATCCACTAATTAGCGTCTTATCTACGTCAACTTCACCGAATGTACGATCTAAAAAGCAAAGACCAGCTCTATTAATTAGAAAGAAACTTTGAATTAAGGTTAAATCCCCCTTTATAATCGATTAAAAGCTACTTGTTCACTTACATTTTGAATTCAGTGGTATTTTGTAAACCATCAGTAATATTATCAATCTACAGCTCCCTTTATAACCTTGAACGTTCTTTTAATGTTTATCCTAAGAATTGTAACCTAAGTAAATTATGCTTTTAGTTAGTATTTCATCAAAAGAAACAATAAAAGGCTTATTCAAATTAAAAAATCTTGACAATGAAGGATTAAATATAGTCAATATTTTCCTTTTTTTTCATATTTTCCTATTTTAAATCCAATGAGGTGTTGGAAATATCTAGAAAACGAGCAGGTCGGGCTAAAGCTCTCCAAAAAGCTCAAAGTCGTAAAATGAAAGGGTTAAAGGAAATCCCTTCAGACAGAGTAATTATCTTACCCAAAGATAATCAAGGAAATGCAGTAGTAATTGATCAACCTCAAGTTTTTGGTATGAGAGTGGAAGGACAAGAAGCTTTCCAGGTCGTCGGTTCATCTACTGAAATTCCGGTTGAAGACTTAGATTTACAAATTACACAGCCACTTGAACCTGAAGAAGAACCAGAACCAACTATATCTATTGATATCCGTGAAGAGGATATCCAATTAGTAGTTGCGCAAACTGGAGTTACTTTAGAGGAGGCTAAAAATGCACTTCAACAGAATAATGGAGAACCAGCAAAAGCAATACTCACACTTCGAAGTTTGAGTAATTAGATATTTTACAACCTTATTAAGGTAATAAACGGGTAATCGTCAAACATATACAACTTTCTATTAACTCCAATGTGAGCCCTAGGGAAATCTTGATTTAATGCATCCAAAGATTAGTAAATAGATGACAAAGAAGAAAGGAATGAAAATAGTCTTGCATGAATATATTGAGAATATTTTATCAAATGCAGGTTCAGAGTTCCAAGAAATAATAATTAGACATCATTTTATGACGCGAAATCTTATACGTGTAAAAAATGGAGAATTAGAAGAAACTGGGAGCGAGAACCTCGCTGGTGTTGGTATTCGAGTTTTAATTGACGGTTGTTGGGGTTTTTCTTCTCTTTCAGGGAGTGAAGACACCATCAGAAATTTTGAACAAGATCTAAAACAGAGCTTGGTTGATTCATCAACTATTGCAAAGACTCTTTCCAAAAAAAGAAATTATAAAATTGAGTTAGCGGATCCCAAAACAGTGACAGAAGACTATCGAGTTATTTCGACTGAAAGTTCTAATTATTCCTTAGAAGAAATGATGAAATTATCGCTTGAAATTGACAGCACAATCAAAGATGGTGGGACACAGATTAAAAGTTCAGGAGTACTTTTAGGCGAAATTAAAGAACAAAAAGCCATTTATACGCTTTCTGGAACTCGAGTTAAAATTTTTAGTGTGAAAAGTGATATGTACATCTCAGCAATTGCTAATGAGAATTCAAAAATTGAATATTTTACAGAAGCTCGTGGAAATTCCGGTACTATTAAAGAACTAATGACGAAATACGATCCATTTGCCTTAGCAAAAAATGCTGCTCGAATATCAATTAAGAAATTAGATGCAAAGATCCCCAAAGCTGGAGAACAATTGGTTATTTTAGATCCTGAGATTGTAGGATTATTATGTCATGAAGCTATAGGGCATACAGTTGAAGCAGATTTTGTCTTATCGGGATCTATAACAAAGGATAAGCTTGCTAAAAATGTTGCAAGTCCTGAAATTACTATGGTTGATTCAGGATTAAGTAATGATGGTGCTGGCTGGTGTCCCGTTGATGATGAAGGGACTCAAGTTGAAGAAACAATACTTATAGAAGCTGGAATATTAAAATCGTATTTACATAACAGAGAGACAGCTGCAAGGATGAAAGTTGATCCCACTGGTAACGCAAGAGCTGGAGGTTACAGTCAAGAACCACTTATTCGTATGACTAATACATACATTACTTCAGGGGATTGGTCAAGGGAAGAGATAATTAGCGACACAAAAGCTGGAATTCTTTTAGCAGGTGCAGGTTCTGGAGAAGCAGATGCTAACGCAGAATTTGTATTTGACGTTGCTGAAGCTTACCCAATTAAAAACGGAGAAATTTGTGAAGAAGAGTTATTGCGTGGAGTCGCTATTTCTGGAAGCGCTTTTAGAACCTTAAAATCAGTAGATGCAGTTGCTGATAATTTTAAAATGAAAATGGGCGCTGGCGCTTGTATAAAAGGTGGACAACCAATCAAGGTTGATGGTGGCGGTCCATCAATACGTTGTAAAGTTAGAATTGCTGGGAAAGACAGAAATTAGGAGTTAGTCTATTGGATAATTCTGAAATTTTAGCTCTAGCCGATAATGGGGTAAAAACCGCCCTTTCGAAAGGTGTGGACCAAGTAGAGATATGGCTAGAATCAGCAACTGAAATTAGTATTTCTTTAGAGAGAAATGATCTAAGTAGCGGTTCTTCAACTAAATATTCTGGAATGGGGATTCGGGTCGTATCTAATAATAGTGTTGGATTTGTTTGCCTTAATAGAATTTCTCCCAAATACATTAATCAAGCAATTAAGGATGCTATTGATATTTCCAATTATGCTCCTCCAAATAAATATAATTCTTTACCCCCTTGTTATCCAATACAGTCTATAGATGTTTATGATCCCGAAAGTGAATCATTTGGAGTTGATAATGCTTTAGAAATGGGGTGTGAAATCCTAGATGTTGTAAAAGAATATGACTCTCGTGTTGTAATCGATATGGGTTCTTTCTCTGCGATGATTGGAACTCAAGCTATTTGCACCTCTGAAGGAGTAACTGCGGCAGAAAAAAGTAGTGTCTTCATTTGGCAACTTTTAGGGATGGCACTTGAGAGTGATCAAGTGGGGAGTTATGCTACATCGTTTGATGCAACAACAAAGACAAAAAACATTTCCGTTAGTCAAACTGCTAAAGATTTTGCTAAAGAAGCTATCCACTCTCTTCAAACAAAAAAAATTGAATCCTTCAAAGGCTCCTTAATTCTCACTCCTCTCTCAGCAGCAGAATTCATTTTAAGCCCGCTGATCTTTTCATCTAATGCTGATAATATTCAAAAAGGAAGATCACAATTTTCCCAAAAACGGGGAGCTCTTGTTGTGAGTGATTGTTTAACTATCATTGACGACGGAACAATTCCAAGTGCGATTGGATCCGGGGCTTTTGACCGAGAAGGCGTTCCTCATTCTCCTATTAAAATAATAGAAGATGGAATATTTCTTGAACCTTTATATAATACCCTTTCATCAAACCGAGAGCAAAGAGAAAGTAATGGCCATGCTATTGGTTCCTATCGCACAATCCCAAGTATTGGACCAACAAATTTAATCCTAAAGGGTTCAGGTGAAGCATTACAACCGTATGATACTATAATTAATGACATTAATGAAGGTATAATAGTAAATAGATTTAGTGGAGAAATAGACCCAATTTCGGGGTTTTTTTCGGGTGTTATCAAAGGTGGTCAGTATATCTTGAAAGGAGAAAGAAGACATCCCATTAGTTCAATTACTATTCAAGGAAACATTTTTGAAAGCTTAGTAAATTCAGTAAGGTCAATTTCAAAGGAAACAAAGCGACTAGGTTCTTGGATCTTCCCGGAATTAATTGAACTAGCCGATTTTCAGTTCATATCAGGAACTGATTTACATTAGAAAAAGTTATGAGAATATTGCCGAAAAATTCAAAGAGAAGTAAGGGATAACTTTGCCGCCGTCTTTCGCGTTTCTAAAAAGGTTTTTGAAGAAGAAACGTCATGCTTCGATTTGTTTCGTGGGTCTGGATAGGGCAGGGAAAAGTACAATTGTATATCGATTGCGAACAGGTCGATTTGTAGATGATTTATCTAGAACTTTAGGACTGAATGTGGATGATTTATCCGTTGGAAAGTTAGCTCTCAAAACTTTTGACCTTGGAGGCCAAGAAACATTCCGCGATGCGATTTGGGAACCTTACGTGGCTCAAGTTGGAGGAGTAGTCTTTGTAATAGACTCTATGGATAAAAAGAGATATCCTGAAGCCCTTAAAGAACTATATCGTGTTTTAAACATGACAACACGTCGAATTCCACTTTTAGTTCTCCTGAATAAGGTGGATCTTATTAACGATCTTCTCCAGGACTCAAAAATCGTTCAGGAAGATAATGTTCGACTAATTCCCCTCGAAGATGAATTAAAACAATTCATTGGTGGTTTTTTGCACTGTTTAGACACAGATTTTATTACATATCATGCTACAAACTTTCTTGTACTAGGAACTAGTGCAAAAACTGGTGAAGGACTTCATGAAGCGTTTGCTGATTTTTTTGTTGGTCAGTTAGAGAATTATCTTGATCTTCTTGAAAGCGAGTTAGGTCATGAAGCAACTTCAAAGGATCCCTTAGTTGCTAATTTAAATCCCCAACTAAATGATTATGTCCCTTTTGTACATCCAAGATTAGTTCTTCTTACAAGAGGCCAAGATATACTTCTTACTGCTAAATTTGATGGTGAAGATATATTTGATACAACTCTTTCAAGTGGTTTTGTTGAGACTTATGACAATTTATTAGTAAATCCAGTTTCTAGACCACTTATTGGTAAATTTGGTGGTCTTCAATTTCATTTACATTTCCATCGAGGTCTCGCCATCGTGGTTTTTGCTGAAGTCGAAGATCCTTTTCTGGCAGTTTCTGATCTTGCAGAAGATGTTAATCAGTTTTTAATTTCAAAAGATTGTTTCAATATTGATTGTGATTATGGACAAGTAGAACAACTTCTTGAAAAACATCTTAGTGTAAAGTACAAATCCATTCCTCCCTTGATTTAAAAAATAAAATTAATCATTTTTATAAGCGAAATATAGTTCTTTTGCCATAGAAATGAAGACATTTTCGACATGTTCTCCAGTTTTTGCAGAAGTTTCGAAAATATTTTTTGAATTAATCTTAGATGCGATTTCTTTTGCAGATTCTAGATTAGACTCTCGTTGGGATTCCAGATCAACTTTATTTCCGACTAGAAGTGTTTGAATAATAGGTGAAACGTTAATAATTGATTCATACCATTTTAAGACGTCATTTAATGTCCAGTTTCTAGTAAGATCATGAATAAAAATAGCTCCGCTAGCTCCTTGGAAAAAAGTTTTAGTAA
>JAEOTI010000590.1 GCA_016839955.1 Candidatus Hodarchaeota archaeon
AGCTCAGGAATGGTATAAAATTGTTTTGTTTCAGTCGCAATAGCAAATATTTTGCGAATATCTGAAACAATGGATTTTTCGTCATCTTCTCTTTTGTTCTTGTTCATAGCTTCTTCAGATGACATGATTGTCACGATTTTCTTTCCTTTCTATCATCTTATTCAAAGTATTGAATTCATTAAATATCTTCACATTTTTGATGATATTTTGGATATAAATGCAAAGGTATATTAAAACGAATCGTCACACATCAATAATAGGGATGTTTGGTGGCAACTGCACAACCTTATGATATGATTAACATGGTTCAGACCATGGTAGAAAAACAATATCTCTCGAAGGTTATTATGCCACCCCCTTGTCTGTTAGACGATGGTCATCTTAGTATTGTGGTAGATACGGATGGATTAGATTTAAAATTTAAATTACACCTTGAAACGAATTCGGGGAGTTACAATTCATGGTCATGTTCTTTGAATACTTATCATTTTCAATTTTTGCATCAATGTGTTAATGAACGGTTAATAGAACAGACTTCGCAACTACCAACCATTGTTCTAGGGAACGATGCAAGTCAAGTGACGATTCAAGAACCAACAACAGACATTTTCACTTTTCAAATTAATCGAAGAGATACTAAACCATCAGGTACGTTAGGGGATCGAGAATCCATCTATACGGTGGCTGAACAATGTGTTTCTCTGTTCAAGTTCCTCAAAGATGCTTCTCAAACCATCCAACATCAGTCCTATGTGCCAGAACAGGCATTTGTACCAGAACGAGTGGATCATTAAGCAACAGGAACAGATCTCCGTCACAAAATCTATAATGTGCTTCGAGACGCATCATCGGTCTTTCTCATGATTTATGCAATTTCTGAACCGTGTGTAGCTCATGCACTAGAATGTGTGTTACGACGGGGAGGACTAGTAGAGATTTGGACAGGGACACCTCATCGTGAAGTATTACAAAGACAACGGCACTTATTAGAAAGATTAGCCCGATGGCCGACATTTCGATGGTATGAATTGGCAGGAATTCACGATAAATGCCTAATTACGAATAAAGGAATACTTACAATGTCAGCAAACATGACAGCAAATGGATTATACCGGGGAAGTGAGTCGGGAGTTTGGATGGAATGGCCACCGGAACATCTAACATATTTTGTGTGGAATTATCGATTGAAACTAGAAAATTATGCTTTTACGATGTTTCAGGAACAACAAAAAAAGAAGAACATATGATTTCAACGATTTGATTGTGAAAAGAAATTATTCCTTTTATTCTGAAAACATTAAGAATATTAGAACAGCTTTAAGTTTATAGGAACTTTAAAATAAGTGAAGAGAATGAATTCAACTCTCCCAAACATTAAGAAGGCATACCAACTCATAAAAGAAGAGATGGTGAAAGAATTCCTTTCATATTGGGAGAAGATTCCAGACAGTGAGTTACAAAAACTGGCGAATCAGGCGAACTTCGATAAGGCAATTCAACGATGGGAGAATCAGGCTAAAACATATTATCAGAAATACCAAATGAAAGATGATGAAGTTGAAGTAATTTGGAATGACAAATACTGGAATACATATAGGAGCATTTCAATTAAGGTAAATCGCTTAGGAATGATTCATTTTCCTTATACTGCTTTTCGTTTTCAAGCTATTAATCCTAAATCTTATGAATATTTGTGGAAAGAATTCCGAAAGAATAAATCACAAACTATTCAACAATTAATGGAGAGCATTTGGGAACTTTCACGAAATCTAATTGCAGAATTAAATCCTGTGGAAGTTTTACTGTTACAAACATCAATCCACAGAATAGAGGATGATCATTTTCAAGCGACTGGATGGTTTGCTCCTCAATATTTTGTGAACAAAATTGATCAATCGGAATCTCAGATTTCAAAGAATCTTAAACGACTTTATGCTTGTGGAATTTTACAATCGCAAGTAGTAATGAATTATGGACGTTTAGGGTTAATTCCTAAACTATTGATCTCAAAACGTTCTTTAGAGAGCTTAGAGGATGATTATTGTTACTGTCATTTATTTTCGCCAAAAATTGATGTATATTATTCTAGTATTGCAGTCCCTCCTAGGGCTATAGAAATGGGGTGGGATCAAGAATTATCGGATTCAGAAAGTCTAAAAGACATCAGTACTTTTGTTTTTGGTTGGAATCTATCACACTTAACTAAAAATGGATGGACTCCTTATTCTAAGGACTTAACGATTGGTAACGCAATAGGTTATATTAAAAATAATTATAATGAACCACCATTGAAACTGACTACAACAGACATAGACTACTTAGAAAAAAGTTATCAAGTAGGAGCAAGGGGAATCCGAGGAGAAAAAGGAC
>JAEOTI010000591.1 GCA_016839955.1 Candidatus Hodarchaeota archaeon
CCACGAGTCGTTTAAAGACTATTAGTCCCGCATGACTGGTAGTTCTGATCTTGCGGATTGACCGACAAAATTTAATGTTTGGCATATTATTTTTGTCGGGAGAACTCCCTTATCATTGTTACGGTTGGCCCTTTTGGGGAAAAAAAAGAATTTGCAAAATTATAGTAATTTTAATTCAGATATAGCATTGAAAAAATCATTAATAAAGAGAAAGTAGGATTATAAAGTTATAATAGGAGAAAGGAGATTTGATTGAAAGAGAAAAAGCATTGAAAATATTGAATCAACAGCTAGATCTTATATCTGAGATTAAAAACAAACCTGCTCTCGGTTCAGAGTTTAAGAAGTGGAAACGAGACACCGAAATAGCAATTCAAAAAATATTTGGTAAGGATACACGACATATAAAAGATTTTACAGACATTAAATACCATTTTGCAACTACACACACACAAAGTAAAAAAAATGAAAGATTTCGTAGAGGCTTGGATAACGCTGGTTCTATTCTCCAATCTTTCATTGATGAATTAATTCTATACCCTGACGATGAATTGAATAGTCCTAAACGCGACTCAATAACAATTATTGAACGTATTTGTATCCGATTTCATCGTGTTGCTCGTCAACTTCGATCAAGACATGATGATCGTTCACCACTTGATATTGAGGACGAATATGATGTTCAAGATCTTCTACACGCTTTATTACATTTAGAATTTGATGATATAAGGAAAGAAGAATATACACCGAGCTATGCTGGAAAAAGTGCTCGTATGGATTTTTTATTAAAACAAGAGCAAGTAGTTATTGAAATAAAAAAGACACACAAAAATTTAGGAACGAAAGAGATTAGTGAACAGCTGGTTATCGACCAGGAGTGGTATAAGGAACATCCAGACTGTAAAACATTAATTTGTTTTGTTTATGATCCTGAAGCGAGGATAGCCAATCCACGTGGCGTTGAGAATGACCTGAATAGCACCAAGGATGGTTTCATTTTTAAGGTGATTATTACTCCAAGAGACTGATGAAAACAACTATTGTATAATTTCTTGCTTATGGAATCTTGCTTACGTTGAAACCTAGGTCTTGCCTTTTTAGGAGAGGCAAGATTTTCTTCACGGTTTTTTTGGTCCATTATTTGAACCGTTTTGCCTGACTCTTGGGCAAGATTTTCGTCAACACGTGGATTCTCGGTAAAAATTTTCTTCAGATATAAAATGGTCATAAAGGATTCTACCCTGAAAGTTGTAGATTGGCTTGTTCATTTTATGTTTAAAGATCTTCCTAAAAAAGAGAGAGAAGAACGTTCAAATAAGATTGCAAAAGCATTTGCAGACTATTCAAAGCATAAAGCTCATGGTAAACCAATAATGATTGATGAAGCAACAAAGCTAGGTCTTGTAATTGAAGACATGCGAGAGAATTCTCCCTTATTAAGTGCTGTTCGAAGTTATTTTGCTAGAGTAGAGTTTTTTCTGTCAAATACGGGATTTTATAAATTATATGAAAGCGAAGAAAATTCTTTTGGGAGTCTGGTTGTCGCAATTGATCCTAAGACTAGGAAACCAATAATTTCACCTAAAAAGGCACAACCTCAGAAGAAACAAAAAAAGAAAGGGCCTCATACACGTCGATAGCAATGAGGAACAATATAATGTCTGATTTTTCAATTTGAACTCTCCAAGAAACCTTTAACGTATTCTATAATAGATGCAGGAGAAAAGTTCACCTTAAGAAAGGAGAGTGTAATCTTATGTCTAAAAAAGTTAGAAAGAAAAAAGAACGATTAGAAATTCTTGGAGATTTTTTTTGGTTTTTTAGCTATCATTGTAGCATTGTTTATTCCCTTTCTTTGGGAGGAAATGTCTAAACAACCATTAAATGTAGAAAGAATTTTCTATTTAAATATGATTGAGGTGTTACTTCTAATTCTGGTCACAATTTGTCTGTTTTACTTATTGAGATATATTGATAATGAAAAATGGGCTGAGAGAATTGGTATAGGTCTTTTCAGCGGTATTACACTTATAATTATAATAATAACTTTACCTATATTTCTCATATCTTTGGATATCATCTTTTCTCAAAGTGTTTTACGTTACACAATTGAAGCAATTCTTAGTATATCTTTAATTTTTGCTTTATGGTTCATTTCAGGAGTTTTTTATTATTTTACAATCTCTTCATTTGGAAAGGTTGATTAAAATCATAGTTTGGCATTAAAACGGGGAAACTAACCATGAAACTCAAGATCTTTTCTTTTTGTGTATAGAGGCTGCAAATCGAACTATTCGATTTCTGAAAGACGTCAAATCTAATTCAAGACAAAGTGATTAAAGTTTTATTGAAGAGATTTCAAGCTTTTCATTGATTTTATAATAAATTTCATCTCAGAAACCCATCAGAACTCAACGGTATTGATTGTCCAAGTACCTAAATATTCCCCTAAAGTCGGATCTAATACTTTTTTTGTCTATTGAATCAATAAGCAGAATTGTGTCATTTTTCTTACTGCAACTTTCTTGAAGAGAATTGTAATTTTTTTCTCCTTAACAATTTAGATAGTTAGTTCAAATATCCTCATTTGAAACTATTAGAAAATAAAGGAGGTGAATAATTGTCAAGTAGAGGAAACGCGCTATTAGATGGTTCAGGTTCAATGGTTGGATTAATAATTGGTGTTCTCAGTGGCATTATAGTAGTTCTCTCCATTATTAAATCTTTTGAACAGGGTAATCTCGATGCAATTGTCCAATGGCTTTTTACTTACATTAATGTCGTAACTGTAACTATTGAATTCCCCTTTGGAATTACTGTTTTTGTTGTCATATCATTAGGAGGAATAACAGCATCCGTTAAATTCCGTGGGACTTGAATAATTCTCCAATTTCAATTATTTTGCAATTATGAGAAAACTATCATATTTCACATATTTATCAAACAGAAAGATCAGGTTATTAAATTCTTATTAATTTGGAAAGTCTTAACTTTGTTAGGATATGAAGCTGCATGAAAAAGAAGGTGTTAAAATGAACAAATATGAGGAAATAGCTGAACTACGACTGATCTCAACAGTCCAATCCTGTGATTTATGTCAAAGAGTAAGAAATAATGTAAAAATTGAGAGAGAAGGAGAAATTATTCTTTATTTGAGATGTATAAAATTGAAAGAAGCAGTAAGTAAGGATCCAGAACTTAAGAAATTTGACAAACCATAAATGAGCGTTTCTCGATGTCTCCCTCCTGAAGAACAAAAAACCCTCTCTCCCGTTTTGAAGTTGCAAAAAATTTTCTTAGAAAGGACTCTCCCGTCGGGAGAGATTAAAGAAGGCTGTGTGGCTCGGAATAGGACACATCGAGAACGAAATGTAATCAATTCAATTTGACTTACTTTTCGCAGGTTGTCCAGATTTCATTTTAAAGATAAAAAAAGTTCTGGGAAGAATATCTTTTTATATATAAATAATGATGATAACTCGGTGATAGAATGGAGGAAGAATTTAAATCAACTGAAAAACGATTGAAAACTTTAGAGGGTTATTTGGGTTTTCTTGGTGTCATTCTAGCGATATCAATGGCTATTGCTTGGGATTATATTACTAATTGGTCTTCTGGACAGTTTAAATATAGAGAGGTTATCAAATCTGCAGCTATTTTATATTATATCTACTGTGTTTTTATTTTAATCCTCGTTATAGGTTTCTACTTAGCTAGATATGAAGAAAAGGATGATCTAGCTGAAAAAATCGCCTCAAGGCTCTTAAATATGTTTATATTCGCTATACTTTTAGCAATCATTCCTACTACGGATATTCTTATCTCAAGAAATCCACAAGCAGATTTTGTTGCAGGTTTAATCGATATTTTTAGTATTATCACAGTTTTAGTGATGACAATTGTTCTTGTCATCTCGATATTTTCGAAAAAGGTGGATTTTTTGGGGATATTAGATAAAATATTATAGATGCCTTCCTAATAATGGCTTTTATCGATTTATATTCAGTCAGACTGACTAACTTCTCAAGGTTTGCTTTGATTTCATTTTCTCAAAGATCTTTTGCCAATATTTTTCCCTTTGTTCTCTTTTTTCCCACTCTAAGAGGGCCTGTTCTCGTTTTGACATTCGTTTCACTACCTCTATGTGAAAGAAAAACATTGTAATATTTAAAGTCTTCCAACTTAACAGGGGAAAAATTAACATGAAATTTTGTCAAATATATTACTCAAATATTTAAGCGGAGAGTTTATCTTAAGAGTAAATCATAGAAAAAGGAGGAAATTCTATGGAAGAAAGAGAAGTTATTATATCTATTGTTATTGGCTCTTTTGTTCTTATAGCACTTTTGGCTTTGCTCACATTCTTGGGAAAACCCATTACAATACCTTATGTAGGAGAGATCACAGTTTTTACCGCAATAATAATTGTAGTGGCTATTATAGCACTTAGTGTTTTAGTTGCTTTAATTATTAAATTAATTGAAACAGCCAAGAGCTTTTTTTAATAAGTTCGAATAATTTTCTGATCCCCTGGGAATCAATAAATTAGAATCGATAAAGTAGGATCCTGAATTTTAATTTAATTAGTTTTGAGCTAAGAGAAAGAAGCTGGTGACCAAAAAAGCTTTAAACTCTATGAATTTCTGTTCAATTGTGGAAAATCATGTTTAAACGGATAAAAAGAATCTTTTATCGACTTAGATATAAGAGAAAACCTCATTGCGATATTTGTGATATTGCGAATGATGGAATCGAAGGTTGTGCATTAATGAAGACTCCCAGAGATCAAAAGGATTGGGATCATGGGTTCTATCCTGAAAGTTGCAAATATTATTAAATGAAACTGTCATTAGAAGAGAGATTTCGTTATTATTTCGAAAGTGAAAATTTAAGTGGTTTACCACAGTAAGGACAGAAAAGATCTCTCTGTTCTTTTCTCGTTTTTCTCCAAGCTTCAATATAAGGAAAAAGAAATCCAAACAAAAATATAGGCACTCCTATTATAACAAGTGCTAATCCCATATATTCTCCAGAATACTCACTTTCTGCTAACATTGCAGGATCCATTGCTACAATGCCCATAACAATTAGAAAAGCTCCTACAACAATTATTATCCATCGAATCTTATTGTCAGTAAGTTCCGTTTAAATCCCCGATTCTGTTTAAAACTAATATAATTTAAAATATTCTCCTTTTAAGGATCCATCAGCTAAAAAAATGCAATTTTACTTCTTATCTCTGCATCAATGAAACGTCATTAAAGAGAGATTTCAAGCATTTCATTGAACCTGCAATAGTTTTCATCGTTTTAAGGGTGCATACAAGAGCTATTTTGATTGTCCAAGTATCTTAGTATTCCCTCAAAGTCAAATCTAATGGCTTTTTTGTCTATTGAATCAATAGGCCGAATTGAGTCATTTTTCTTGCTGCAACTTTCTTGAAAAGAATTGTATTTTTTTTCTCCTATTCTATTTAGATAGTTATTTCAAATCGAACAGCTACAGGGCAAACAAAGGATGTAAAGATTAGTGAGCAGAAACTAGCGATTTGTGATTATATTTATCAAGATAAGGCATATCTTGAAATAAAGACACCTGAACAGACTATTAACTTACCTTATGAAGTAGAAGATATTCCAGAAGGAAAACCAGAATTATTCTTTGATTATTCAGGAAAATATGAGCCTCTTAACTCTGATGATTTATTAGAAATAGGCACAGAACGGTATGGATTAGAACCCGATTCAGTTCAAGCAATATTAGAAAATCTATATCATTCAGGGTGGATCAATTATCCAAGAGCAGATTTATTAAAAGCGGAAGATGAACCTATCCATTTATTGAGACCTTATGAAGAATACAAAGGAACAACACAAGAAAGACAAATTTTAAAGGTTATCTATGATTCAGAAACATCTAATTATATCAAAAAAGGAACATGGAAGCTAAAAAGTGATAATCAAGTAATAGCTCAAGAATCAGGCTTTACTTATGGCAATGATCCTATGTATTATTCTGAAGATCAGTTTGATATTAAAATAAGAAGAGAAGGAAGAACCCCAGCTATATTAATCAAATATCTCAATGAGAATAATATTTCAACACCAGCTACTAGAACAGCTCAATTAGCTGAATTAAAACAAGCTGGAATCATAACACTGATTGATAAACATTATGTTGTAGATAAAAAAGGTATTGCGTTTAAAGCTGCTTATGATTATTATACTGAATACAGTTTTAACGCAATAGACTTGAATAATAGGATTAAACAAGCTAAAACCTTAGATGAGGTCCAATTAATTTTAGATGAGATAGAACCTATGTCTAGAGAAGAAACAAGGCGAATTATCAAACAAAAAGCGAATTCTTTAATAGAAGCTCAGGATGATTTAGCTGAATTAGAGGAATTCTAATGGGGCTAGTAAATCCGAATCCAAAACAGATTTATTTTCATGTGTTCTTATGTCCTGACTGCGATCTTGTCACTGATAGTTCTTATTGTCCTGAATGTTGCAAGGATCTTGATTTTAACAAGGATAGAAAACGGTTTAGATTTAAAACTTAATTTTAGTTTTTTTACTGAAGAGTAATTAATTTAAATTATAGGAGGAAAATATTTATGGTTGATTTTGAAATGGGGGTCAGAGAAAAAGCAGGTAGAAATTTAGCGGTATTAGCTTTTATGCCAATAGTTACTTTGATTTGGGTGATTGTTTTTATAGCGATTTATGAATATGCTACTAATATTGTAAGAATTACTGGTGGTAAATGGGAATATTGGTTTCTTACTACAATTGTTTTTGCAGTAATTTCTCTTCTGGAATTAGTTGCAATTGTGTATATTCGTTTTAAATGATTAAATATCTTTTATTGCTTTTTTCCAACCATTTAAAGCAGAAATATAAAAATTGGTAGGTTTTTTGGTATTATTTTTTGTCCTTATTTTCTACAAAACAAGGTAGTAGAAGTGAATACAAAGCAAAAGGAAACATGGGTTAAAAACGGTTTAAACATATCATAGAACGCATTAGCTTTCTCTAATGAGTGGTTCACAATAGGAATCAATCCTTCTGTTTTCAATTTAAAGATAGAAGAAAGATGTTTTCTGGAAAAGAAGGCTTTTTAGAGAGTTTTGATTTTCATTTGTATTTTTCACTTGAACCAGGAAAAACTTCATTTTCTCAAAAACGTCGTAGATTCGATTTTGAAGGTTTTAAAGGTCATGCGAATGAGTTTGAAAAATGATAGAACTATGTATCTATAGTTACAAAATGAATAATGCATTAATTTTTAAATTCATTTAAGGAGGTTAGAATTAGTCTTTAAAGAAGTTTTTTTGATCGAACTATAATTAATTAGAGGAGGTTTGTTTATGGAAAATTGGAGAAATTTTTTCAAACCTGAAAGTATTTTACTTTCCAAAGTTGGGTTAATAGTAATTCTCACTGGTTATGTGTATTTTACAGTGGATTATGCTAATGAATCATCAATTAGACGTGCTGAACTTACATTAGATATTGTTCCTATATTCTTAACTATTGCCCTGACTTTAGTTGTGCTTTCTAGTCAATGGGCAAGAAGTAAAGAGAAAGAAAAGCAACAAAAGGAAAAAAAATACAGAAAACTCGTGAACTTCTTTCACTTGAAGTTAAGGCAAATTTAAAGATGTTCGATGATGTTGGCACAGCAAATATAAAATTTAAGCTTCTAGATGAAATATTAAAACTCATCATTAATTCAGGAGATATTATTCATCTTGAACAAGACCTTCAAGAAGATATATTGAATTTTCGACCTGAAATCAGCTTATTCAATCAAACTGTATTGACTAGTGCTGGAGTCTCATCAACTACCCGTAATAATGTGTTAGAATTATTAGAAAAAATTTCAATAAAGTTAGATGAAAGAATAAAACAATTATAATTTGGGATATTGAGTAAAGAAAAGAATTTTTTTTAACTATCTAAGGAGTTGTTTATCAATGGAAATAATAGAATTTGTTATTCCATTAATAAATTGGTTAATATTATCAGGAGCTTGGTCATTTTTCGCAATTATGATCTATAAGGTCTATATTTACTTAAGAGATAAGCGGATTCAATGGAGATATGATTTTCTTATAAAAAGCCTTAGAAAAGGATCAAAATGGCTTGAGTTACCATCAAAGTCTCAGATACTCCCCAGAGACATTATAACAACTGACAAAGACAAGGAATTACATAGCAGACTAATTGATTTAGCAATAATTGGTTCTTCTTGGACAGAATTTGAAAAGTTGGTTCAATATTTTAACAATAAAGCAGTATTATACGGTGGCTCTGATTTAGGACACAATACAGATGTTTTCAAGAAGATTATTGAAAGGAAAAGACGTTATTATATTCACATACTTTTATTTCAGATAGCAAAGTTTCTTAACTGGATTAAACGAATGAAAGGTAGAGGAGGGTATTTTATAAGATCAACGCTCACTGGGGGCACTCTGACACATCTTGAACTTTGCTTCAACCCCACAGGGGAAAAAGAAGATCTTAGAATAGTTAAAACATTCAATTGGGGAGAAAAAAAATATTTACATTGAAGAACAAATAGAGTAGGGAAATTCTTAGAGAGAGATTGACTTTGAATCCTAATAGATATAAAAGGTTTCCAGATATTCAAGTAGAACCTATTATTAAGATTCTTTTTGCAGATTTACTGGAAATTGGAATTGGAAAATTCTTACTTTCTGAAAAATTTAAATTTATTCTTCTTAAAGAAGATTTAGATGATATTTGGAATAAATTAGAAGAATATGTTGATGAAAGAATAGATGACCCGATGATAATTACTTCAGGTTATACAGAAAGAGTAGAAGAGAAATTAAAGTATCTAATTAATCATATTTATAAAAAGGAACCAGAAGATTATTTTCTGTATTTTATTTCAAATTTACTTGAAGAATTCTCAAAATGGTCTGATACTTATATTAGTTTGCAGAACATCAAATATACATTGTTAGGTTTTGGTTTTACAGAGGAGGATATTGACATATCATTCTTTTTTGATAAAGGTATTCAAATTAAGAAAGTAAGAAGTAGATTCAAATCATTAATCCCAAGTTTTAGAACAAGATTGACAATAGAATTTGCAATAGTATTGATTGGAATAGTTTTAATAATAATGGAAATATTTGGTATTTTTCCAGAAGAAATTAAATATATTACGGGAATATTAAGTAGAATAGGTAGTACTACTGCTTTCATTATTTTAATAGTAGAAATTAAGAAAAAAAAATAGATACTTTAAAGTCGGGGTATCTTTAAGATCACATATAGCACAGTTAAACTAAATCGGAGTATCACTACTCCGACTCGTCTTCAGAACCGTGCGTGCGCCTTTCAACGCACACGGCTCCTCTGAATTGTGGCCTTTGTCAATAGCACCACCATATAGCTTATAGTTTCTAGTTGAACGACGAGACCAGTAAACTGAACTGCTTAAATTATAAGGGCTTTCAATTCCTCTGATCTTAATGTGTCGCCTAATCGGCTGGTCACTGTATCTCCGTAGGGTTAATTGGTCGCTCGTACTGAACCGCCATTGGGAGGTATGAAGCCAATACTTCCTTGAGATCCATTTCCTTGACTTATTGGGATGTCTTCGTATAGCCCAGGCCCAGAGCCGTTGGAAAAGAATAGCATCCAATTTCTTGAATGCTCTTTTTGAAACCACAGTCCGATAATAGCTTGTCCATCCACGAATGATTGGATTCAAGACTTTTATAAGTTGTTCTTGTGTCGAGCTTTTATGACTCTGGATGACAGAGCGTACCGCTAGAAGATGTCTTCTTATAGCTTGTTTGCTAGGAGTTATTATTGTTTTAAAGCCTAACAACTTTCCGTGAGTAGTCTTTCCCGAATGGGTTTTTCCTACCACGAATTGACGCACCGTAAAACCCAAAAAGTCAAACCCTGCTCTTCCATCCTGTTTCTGGAGGGTGTGAGCTATCCTGGTCTTTTCTTGGTTCAGTTCTAACCCCAGCAGGGCTATCCATTCCTCCAAGATGTGTTTAGCTCGAATTATTACCTCCAATTTGGGATGAAGTACTACAAAGTCGTCAGCGTAGCGGATCAAACGTGGGCACTCCGATTTAGGGAATGACTTTTGAAGCACAGCTTCTATTCCATGTAACGCAATATTTGCCAATAGGGGGGAGATTACCCCACCTTGGGGCGTACCACGTTTCATTGGAAATAAGTTCTTCCCATCTAATATGCCTACTTGTAACCACGCTTTAATTGCTTGACGGATTCGTTTACCCGTTTTGAGCTTTTGGAGTAACACTTGGTGATTTATTCGATCAAAGCATTTCTGAATGTCAGCCTCTAGAACATATTTGTTCTTCTGCTTGATCGCTGAGAATATGGCTTCAGTGGCATCCCAAGTGGATCTTCCTGGGCGGAATCCATACGAGTTGGGTTCAAACTTGGCTTCCCACATTGGTTCCAGTGCGAACAGGGTTATTGCCTGTCTCGCTCGGTCTTCCATTGTTGGAATGCCTAAGGGTCTCTTTTCCTCCTTTCCTGGCTTTGGAATCCAGACTCGTCGGACTGGGAGGGCTCGTACTTCTAGTTGAAGTTTGTGAGCCATCTTCGTACGCTGCTTTGGTGTTAACGAATGGACTCCGTCAATTCCTGCCGTTTTCTTTCCTTGATTTTCTTGTGTTACTTTGCGTACCGCTAATAGTCGGGCACCGTTACTAGACAATATCAAACGTTGAAGTTCTCTCGCTTTCACGAGATTTCCTTCTTTGGTGGCTCGATAGATCCGTGTTTGAAGCTTCCAAACCAGTCGTTCAATCTTTTTCCAAGGGAGCTTATCCCATGGAGACTGGAACCAATTGATTTGACATTTATACGCCATATAAGCGCTCATAACTTCTTCACTTCTACTTACAGCTCTATTTTCCGCAATCCAGTGGCCACGTCAGCTTATCTCAATCATTACACTGAGCTTTTGCTTTTTGACCAATCCTTTCATCAGTAAGCATCTGATTGGTACCTACTCGGATCACACCGAGAGCTTATCTGATGATTACCCCGTTCCCATGAATTGTTTTCCGCATTCTTAGGTTCATACTTTCTACCGGGTTTGTGGTGATAAATACTAGTCAGTGCACAAACTGCTAGTTCCATATCCATGTTCTTTTGAACCAAGCCTACTCCGCGTTGGCTTGTTTGGTTTTACGGTAGTTCTGACGTATGTTTGCTTTCGCTAACCATAAATGCCTGCTCGCAGGAGTTTGAACGTCGGAGTCGTCATTACCTGCTTTCATCCCAGCTTCCCCAATTTGATAACCAGTCGCCTTGGAGGGGAAGGGCATTTCTCTGTTTACCTCAGAGGTTGAGGATTTCGCTCAACATCAGTTCATGAGTTATCTCCTGTAATTTTAGTAGACCACCTAATCCAATGGTGTACATTCTATTGTTCTTAGGTGAACGGGTCGCACTGTGCAATAACCAACGTTTACTGTCAATAAAGAAAGAGTATCACTATCTAATTGGTATTTCTTTTTTCAGGCAGAATAGGAGAAGGAATAAAACTCATCCCAATTAAGTAAATTACCATACCAACAACTCCACCACATATAACGAGAAAACCAGAAAATAATAGCTATTATGGATATTTTAAAAAAGCGAAGGCAAGCATGATTGAATTCGGGAGGTTAAAAGAGAAGCAAGAAGGGAGAGAGGAGAAGGGAGACGAAGAAAACATTGGTTATTGAACCTGTTATATATAATTATCCATTTCTACTCTCCCCAATTTATTTTCTAAGGATATTGAACTTGTGGGAGAATTCTTACGACTTGCTTCAAATCAAATTCCATGTAAATAACACCAAATATTGCTTCAACGAGAGTCCCTTTCTCGTGTTGTATTGTCTTCTCTTTAGCATCCTTTGCAGAGGGATCGTATAGGCGGCTAAGACGATATTCATACAATCCCCACTTGTCGCAAACCTTAGCTAGATTCTCATTCGAGACAATTTCTTTTCGTTGAAGAGTCAGATCTCCGACTGTTGTTAAAGATGAATCCCACATCACCTCAACTGTTGCCAAATCCAGAATGGCATCCCCTATTAAAGCCAACACATTAGTAGCTTCTCCTGAAGCAGCCAACTCTTCATATTCCTTAAGGC
>JAEOTI010000592.1 GCA_016839955.1 Candidatus Hodarchaeota archaeon
AATGAGAATATTTCCAATTTTTTTTCTTTAAGAAATGAGAAAAAGAATACTGAAAACTGATTCTCTGAGAGAAACAGCTTTCAGAGAGAGACATATAACCTATCTTCTCCTTCGGTAAAATCCTGCGAGGGCAAGAATACCAGTCAACACCATTAGAAGCTCAAAACCAGGAATGCCACCGTCTTCAGATTCCTTGCCACCAGCTAATTTCCAAGCCTCATCGAAATTCGTTGCACCCTCAGTCTTCCAAAGACCAGTAACAGATGTATCTTTGTAGTCAAGAGATAGTAATCCAGCAATAGTTCCATCGAAGTTTGATGGGAGAGTCAAATATTTAGCAAGAGCAGCAGCCTGTATTGTGGCATTGGTTTCTGCCATAATCTGTTTGTAAGCTCTAGCAGCTTTTCCATGGTTTTGAACGAACCAATTATTGAAAAGGGACTTCGTTCGGGAATGAAGCGCTCCATCAAGAGATACATTGAAAGGAAGAATTGCAGGAAAGCTTGTTGTTGGGTTACCAGCAGCATCCCAAGCTACTGGAACAGGTAAAGTAGCGTTAGCTTTTTTGTTTGAAGGAGTTCGATACTTACCTACACGTGTTTGTCCTTCAGTACTGGTGAGATAATCCATAAATCGTTGTGCTTGGGTTAAGTGAGTTGTACCTACAAGTATTCCAGCAGGATCAGGACTGACAGTTGTTGCACCACCATAAGTAAAGCCAACTGGCTTGGAAGCCATTTCATCATATGCATAGTAATCAATCGTAATACCAATACCATAAGTTCCTTCAGAAACCTTGGAAGGTACGGCAGAACTCGATTGAGTGAATTCTCCGACATTTCCAGCAATCTTTGCCCATAATTGCCAAGCTGCGGTGATATTCGCATCCTCTGTAAGGTTAGGAAGAGTGGCTTGATCACTGAATTCTTGAAGGAGCATTTTAACTGTAGCTGTTGTCGAACCGCTAGCAGCTGGATCAGCCATTACAATATGACCATGATATTGTTCTTGAGTCAACTGATTCCAAACTGATGGAACAGTAAGACCTTCTGCAGTCAAATATTCTGTGTTATACATGATGCCAAAACCAGAAATTGCTGCGGCATACCAAGCAGGTGCCAGGGAAGTATTGGAATCATCTTTTAGATGCCAACCACCAAGGTAAGCTGAAATGTTCGCATCTTCCGTTACATTATAGCGAACTAGTAGATCAGCTTTTCGAGCTACTTCAAAGTTATACTCACCACCACCCCACCAGATATCTGCTTCTGGAGATGTACCGTTCCAGGCTTGTACGTCTGCTAAACAGGAACCCGAATCCTTTCCGGTTGTTGAAACTGTGATAGACGTAGCATATACACTTGAATACCACGTCTCAAACCCGTCAATGACCCATTCAGCAAAAGCAGACGAATGGGGATGTAGAATATGAAGTGTATCAGCAGGAGAATTTATTTCCTGCGTATCTGCTTGAGTGGAAGAGAGAGGAAACAGAGATAGGAGTAATAGTCCTAAAATAGATATTACTATTAATTTTTTCATAAAAACTTCACCCTTTATCTACAAAACTTGTTCTAAAGGTTGAAAATGACTTTTTTAGAATTTATTTATTTCTTTTACTACTTTAAAAAGGAATAAGTACCTTTCTTTGGGTTACAAGGAATATCTTACGATGAGAATCTTTCAGAATAACTAGGTGATCCAAAAACGCGAGTAGCAGCTTTTTTAACTTCTTCACGACACTCCTTTTCAGAATAAACTCGAGTTACTGCCAAAATACCTTCAAGAATTTTTATGACGGGTGATTCTTCCTTTAAAAGTCGTTTCGTAAATTCTCCCGTATCACGATCTCTATCAAATAAATTGACAGCAATGCCTCCTAATGAAGGTACACTTGGAACTGTTGGAACGTCCACAAAAACTTTATTTTTATCTACACGAGCTTCCTCAGCGATTTCTTCCTGAATTTGATTACGTACCCTCATCGACGTTAGAATTCGGGTTTGAAAACCAGATTCTAAAATTGAATATGTTTCGTATGCACATTTTGGTAAATTTCTTCTTCGAAGCTCATCTATATATTGTTTAGAGGACTTATTATTGGACAAACGTCCCCACATTGTCCAATCATCTAGATTTAAGTATTCATCTACTGAATCAATGCCAATTTGACCTTCTTCTTCTTCATAATATCTCTCTAAAGCTTGAGCAAACAAGATCTGTGCAGCACGAGATGTTGTATGAAAATAAATACTTCGGAAAGATTGAATTCGAGCTATTATGAAAGTTTCCAGAACAGAGAGGGCCTTAATATCCACTGCTAAGTGATCATCCAACACATTTACTAAGCGATTTAACCGAGCGATATCGACTCCAATACCGTAATTTGCCCCAGTATGAAAAGAATCCCATAATACAAAATCCTGTTTATCAACATCGATAGCAGAAGCAATTACTTGGGTGATAAATGGTCTTTTATCAGCTTGTCTCCGTCCTACTGATAATAATGATTGACGTTTTACGTCGATTCCATTTTCTTCAAGTATATCAGCAATTTTGGATTCTTTAATTAACCACATAGTTAAATCTTCATGAGTTTTGTCTAATTTCTCTAGAATTACCTCAAACAGATGAGAAAATGGTCCATGTCCAATATCATGTAATAGGGCGGCAATACGAAGGTCTCTTATATCTTCTTTTGTGATATCCACTTCTGCAGCAAGAAGTTCATTCCCTAGTTGGCCAGCTAAATACATAACTCCAAGACAATGCTCTAATCGAGTATGGTTTGCACCAGGATAAACATATTCGCTTCCTGCCAATTGTCGGAGTCTTCTCATTCTCTGTACAGGTCTTGTATCAAGGATTTCGCGTTCTAAGTCAGAAAGTTTAATATAACCATGGATCGGACAGCGAACCATTTTTCCTTTGTTCTTTGGTTTAACCTCGGTCTTATTTTGTAACGAGTTCATCAGTTTCTTCTCACTATATCATTAGTTGGATTAGATCTCTAATCATCTAAAGAGAAATCAATATTATCTTCTTCTATGGATTCTGTCAAACTCTGCAATAAATTATCCAGGGCGAGAATTTTTCGTTCAGTCCCTGTAGGAGATTCTTTCTTTTTTGGTATTTTTTGTTTACCAGTAATTTTCGATCCACTGTGTTCTGGAAAGAGAGGTTTATGAATTATTTGGAATTTAGGTTGAGGTTCGCCTCTTAAATTGGCTAAATGAGATTTTATTGCATTTTTTAAAGGAATAATTAAACGTGGGTCATGTAAAACTAAGAATTTTGCAACACGATATCCATAACTTATTGTTGAACGTTCTCCCAGCCTTTGAAATGCTTGGAGCCAATCTTCCCAGCTAAGTTGGTTTAAGTTGATTGTTTTATCTTTTGTACTGTCTGCAGAAAATAAATGTCTAAGTGTAACTTTTATTCTCCCAAGTTCTGTTCTGATTGTGTTTTCACTCTGCCAACTCCCCATATAAGAGCCTAAATGCATGTAAATGCTATCGACATATGAATCAACATCATCTTTCTGGAGTTGCCATCGAAATTCAACTTCTACTGTCTGAAAGTTTTTTCCCACGCCTGAATCACCTATTAGCCCTCTAATTTCAACTTCTGGAAGAATTTATTTCGTTTTAATTAGTGAAATTAGATAGAAGGCTTTTCCATTCTCTTCTGTCTTTTTTTTAACATCAATATAGTAATCTAAAAGATGTTGGTTGATCAAGATGTTTTCTAATGATTGAATTGCATCATCTTCTGGGACATCTAGAATCTCAAAAAGAGTATTTACGGTAACTCCACTACTCATTCTAGTAAAAATCTTCTCAAAATCAACTTTTGATCTATCACTTCTTTGAATAGATTTTATCCTTTCAGGAATCGTGTGAAGACATATTGGACAATATTTATAGTTATATAGCTTGATTTTTTCTCCGAATAAACTCAAACACTGAGGACAACGACGTGGAAATTCTAACTGAAAAGCACGAATAGCCCCACATTTTATACAAGTATTTTCCTTATCCTGAGACAAGAAACAATTCAAACATTGTTGATACGCACAATTTAAGCATTGAACATTCTCAGAAGGAGGGTAATCCTTCTTTATGTCTTCATTCATGCACATATAGGAGAAATGATCTGAAATCTGTAAAAATTCATTTTTATACCTTAAAAAGAAATTAGATTCTTTTAAAATACCAGA
>JAEOTI010000593.1 GCA_016839955.1 Candidatus Hodarchaeota archaeon
TAATTTCGCATGGATCTCACTTTTTTGAGACGAATTCTACATATAATGGATTTATCCTTCAAAATTCTACGAATTATGGTCAATGGATTCGTTTTCAACGAAATATAACTCAAGATTTTGAAGAGGTGTTCGGTGAAAGAGCTGAGAACCTGTACTTAGATTGGTTATATTATAGTATGCATTCTCCACCAAATCAGGGCTTAATGCAGTTAGTAATTGATGATTTCAGTGTGCAAAACTCCACATCATACGAATTCATGAAAAATTCAGGATTTGAGAGCGGTTACACAGACTGGTATTACACACAGAGGGAAGTGTCAGGTGATCTCTCGCAAACAACTAGTTCAATTGAAGATTTTGCATTAAATATGAGTATAAGCAATGATGGTAAGACTAACTTCTTTGGAAGGGTGGAACTAAGCAAATATTTTGGTAATTATCCTGCAGGAATCTATACAAATTCAAGTGGATCAACAGAACTAAATTTCAATTGGAACTACAATGATACCTGGAATGGTGGTAATGATCAATATGCCTATCTTACAATCCAATCTCGTAATACAACAGGATTTTATTATCTCTATTATTTCTTAGGTCATGCCACTGATCAAATCATCTTTTCAAATACTTCAAACTCTATATCAATAAAGTCTAATAGTTTTGGAATCCGAGGATCATGGGTTCGAGAAGAATTAGATCTCTACGAACTATTTCAAGCGATAAATTACACATCAAATCTCATGATATCATCCTTTTCGGTAATAATTGAAAATGGGAACTATGAAAATTCTTCAATTCAGTTACTCCTCGATAATTATGAAATTCGAACTTATCCATCATTTGATCCTGGATTCGAAGAGGATTGGTATTTTACAGGTTCTAACCCAATTACAGGATGGCAAGTGGGTAGTGGTAGCTCCCCTAATATCAATCAAACCAGAGAAGCTCATACTGGAAATTGGGCTTTGAATCTAACCGAAACCACAACGTATTCTACTTCAAGCGTCAATAGAGACACCTATATCCCGATTGTCCCTTATACATACGCAGATTTCTGGTGGAAATTGAATAGAACCATAGGAACGTCCTATACTCGTTGTAATTTTCAATTTACTGGAAAAGTTGGAACAGTGTATATTCACTATTATATTGGTTCGAGTGGATGGTATATCGATAATAGTACGAATACAGCTACATATATTGTTAGTAATTATAACACTCCAGATACATGGTTTAACATATTTAGGAATGTTTATCAGGATTTAGATTATTTCGGGCATTTTGATTTTACTTGGAATTTAACAAGAATTCGATTAGAAGCTTACGTTAGCACTTCGGGAGAAGTTTCTATATTATTTGACGATATCCACTTCATAAAAGACACTCATGGACCAACTATCAATAGTATTTCCTGGGAAACCTCGCCTTCTTACCATGAACCAGTGTTAGTGCAAGTTAATGCCACAGATGGATTTTCAGGAGTAGAAACTGTTAACATTTATTATCGAAACGATTCTATGTGGTATTCCACGAGTTCAACTCTGAATGGTGGTCTCTTTGAAGGTTATATCCCTGCTTTTCCTTATAATACTGTAGTGCAGTTTTACGTTATCGCAATTGATGTAGGTACAACTAGTACTACAGATGACAATACAGGAAGTTATTATAGTTATACAGTTGGTGATGATGTCCTTCCAGAGGTCGAAATCATCTTTCCGTATAATGGAACCACGATCGATAATAATGTAACAATCTCTGTTGAGATAAATGACCCTGGAAGCGGATTTCAATATGTAGAAATCTATGATGGTGAAACACTATTAACTAACGATAGCACAGCACCGTACGAACACATTTGGGAAACTAGAGCAGTAAGCAATGGCATTCATACCTTAAATGCTACAGGTTTTGACGGAGCTGGCAATTCTGCGTCTTATTGTGTAAATGTTACAGTTATGAATGATCAATTAGCTCCAGTCCTCTCTTCAATTGTGACAGATCCACAAAATCCCCAATTTGATCAAAGTGTCGTTATTTATATCGCAGTTAGTGAAGATAGTAATCTTACTAGTATTAACCTTTTCTACAAAATTGGATCAAATAGTTGGCAAAATACACCCATGACCTCGTCAGAAGCCTTGTACCTTGCATCTATCCCTGGTGCAGCTTGGAATACTATTGTTCAATATTATATCGTTGCACTTGATACTTTTGGCCAAGAATCAAATGCAGGAAGTGAAGCTTCTCCATTTACTTACATTGTAGGAGATGATATTCATCCTCTTGTCAATGTTCTAGGACCTCCTATCTCTGAAACTCTTTTTGGAAAAGTCGATTTTGCCATTAATGGGTCTGATGTAGGTAGTGGTTTGGATAGACTAGAAGTTCTCGTTGATGGGATATCAGTATTGAATTCAACAACAATTCCATTAACCTTTTCATGGGATACAACTAAATTAAGTAACGAAAGACACACAATTACTTTTACTTTATTTGACCTTGCAGGGAATACTGTTGAAACTACATTGGAGTATGAGGTCAACAATCCTGAGGGACTTGATGCTCTTGCTCAAGACTTCAATCTCTTTTTGCAAAACAATGGATTTATTGTAGGTGCAACCTCATTAATAGGTTTTTATGCATTGATCAAGCTCTTCTTATGGCGTAAACGAAGTGGAGGTGGTTAATCAATTTTATTCATTTTTTTTTCATAGATGTCCGATAAAAACAAGATTAAGGACCAATTCTTCATAGATTGTCTCAGGTTTGAGAAGAAACAAGGCGTATGAAATTTTTTTAATCACCACTAATTTGGGTTTTAAATTAAATTTAACTCTCTCCGAGTTTCTCGGTAGATTTCATCAAGTCCCCAACATTTGATGGTGTAAAAAACCCATCAAAACCCCCGAATCGTTGCACATATTCAATAATATGGTTAGTTGTTTCCGTTGGCATTGTAAAGATTTGTTTAATCCCTTCTTCTTTACTACCAATTATATCTTCGGTTGTAAAATTTATACCTCGACCCTTTTGAATCTCGACGACTTTTTCAATATTAGTGACTTCATAAGCAAGGTGATGGACTCGCCCACCATATTTTTTACAGTATTTTTCAACCACACTATCTTCCGTTAATCCTTCACTTACAACTATTACAGGCATTGTCTCATGGAGCTTGAGACATGAAGTGATTGCATTCATGGTCTTTATTGTAAAGGATTTGTATTCTCTGTATGGAAGAATGTTCATGAATTCAGCAAACGTTTTCTCACGTTCTCCTTTCAAAACACGATACGCGATATGATCTAGTTTAACAATATACTGATCAATTCCAGAGTTTCTTCTGTCCTGCTCTATTTCCTTTTGATTAACTCCCATCTATTACACCAATAATTCAAAAATTATCAATTCATTGCATTAAGATGCTTCCTAAATAGCTAACTTTGCTTCCAGTAGATGAATGATAATAGTAAATTCTTTTTCATTTGTTCTGAGAGATAAGCTTCGAAGCAATAATCAATCGAGCTGAAGTTAATTGACCGAGGATTGCTAATTCTTCTGTTGAAAGGTAATAATTTGCGTTGGAAGAGAATAGAAAATTCACTTTTGCTGGAAATTCTGAAGATTTTAACCAAAGAATTCCAATTACAGGAACTAATGGTAACGAAAAAGTCTTAATCGAGCAATCCCCATAAGACTGCACCTCAGCACCTAGTAATTTACCAGCTTTTAGGAATGACACACAATTAGAACCGAACTTTTTTTCCAACGGGAGAATTGCTTGTTTGATAAAAGCACTATCAAAAGCCCTCCCACCTCGTAATTTCCTAAAAGGAACTAAGTCGGATGAGATTTCTTGAGTCTGAGCGTTTGAATAACCTGACAATAGACAATAAAGCCCTCTTGTCTGATTTTTAGACAGGAATACTTCTTGTAGTTCATCAAATACTTGTCCATCATCTAATGAAATCTGTAATCTTAAGAAATTTAGAGTTCTATTATTGGGAAATCCATTTTGACCTATTAATCTCTGAATGCTCGATTTACAATTCTCCCAATTCCAAATATCGAATTCCATTTAATTACAGTCCAATATTTCGTAGAATAAGCTCTAAATAAAGATGGAAATACACTAGTTCAAATAAGAATTCTGTTCAATAGCGTGTCAAATTTCTTCGAGAGGAGTAGAAAAAGTGATTCTAACAAAAAATATCGGAGATGTCTTAAGAATTAAAATGGCACGAACTTTTTTTCGAAAACCAGTGTATTTCACAACTGCTTATTTCTATCGGGGACTACTAATAGATACAGGGTGTGAAAAAACCACCAAAGAGTTTCTAAACACCGTTGAAGACCTAACAATTGAACAAATAGTCATTACACATAGTCATGAAGATCATTTTGGGGGTGCATCATTACTACAGAAAGAGAGGGGAATTCCCATTAATGCTCATAGGCTAGCACTTTCTAGTCTCGCAGATCCTCCGCCTATCCGATGGTTTCAAAGATTTTTTTGGGGATTTCCTCAACCTGTTAAAGTAGGACCCCTAGGAAGTTCAATTAAGACCAATTCTGGTTCTTTCAAAATTATTGAAACCCCTGGTCATTCTCCAGATCATGTAGTAATTTTTGATGAGATAAATGGTTACCTCTTCTGTGGTGATGCTGTTGTAGGTGGATTAGACCGAGCAATTAGGGAAGATTTTAACATTTGGGGAATTTTAAGTTCATTAAAGAAAATCAATGATCTAGGATCCAATACTATTTTTTCTGGAAGTGGAAAAATAATTACAGATCCAATTTTAACTCTTGACACCCATATTAATAACATTGAATCTCAAATTAAGCGAGTTCAAACTGAAGCTAAAAAAGGCATACCGATCAAAAAAATCGCTTCTAGAATTCGAAAAGAAGCAAAGAAAAAGGGCCATAACCTCCGCTGGGTTGAGTTTATAACAAGAGGGTACCTCTCACCAATTAATTTGGTAAAATCTATTCTACATGAGAATTAGTTAAAAAGGCAGATTATTAGTCCCTATTGTTTCTTTTGGAATCATAATTCGAAATGAAGTCCTTTGTCCTTCATCAAGAGAGATTCTCCAATTATGTGCTTCAACTAATCGTTGAACAATTGCAAGACCAAGACTCTCTACCTCATCCTTTAATGTAATCGTCCTTTGTAGGATTTTTTCTCGATTTTCGTTTGGAATCGGTATTCCATCATTCTCAATTATAATTTCAAAGGATTTTCTTTTGTTTTTACTTTTTACTTTAATTTCATTTGGTTTTCCGTGTTTGACTGCATTTTCAAATAAATTTTCAAAAATCTGGACAGTTTTTCTTCTGTCACATGGAATAGTAGGTAGATCTTTTGTAATTAATCGAATTGTATCCGGAATGGTACTTTGGGCTGCTTCTTCAACCAATTCTTGAAAGTTAAGTTGATCCCCTTTTTCTACAACTAGTCCAGCCTCCGCTAATTTTACTGAACGTCGCATAAGTCTACTGGCACTTTTTGCAATAGTAGTGATTTTTTCAGCAGCTTTTTGCTCTTCGTGATCTTTGAGAAGACTGGCGTATCCTAAAATGTTATTCAAGCGATTTTGTAGGTCATGGGTTAATTCATGAGCAAATTCAGTTAATTCTTTCTTTTGCCGTATTAATAAGTCCTCAGTTTTCTTCCTAGCACTTACATCTCGAATAATCCCTCTAAAACCCTTAGGTTGCTCTTTTTCATCTTCAATTAAGGAGACTGATCCTTCAACAGTTCTTGTTGATCCGTTTTTTAAAACAATGTTCCATTCAACGGCTTTTATTGATTTTTTAGTACGATAAACTTCATTAAAGGCATTAAACAATGGTTTATATGAATCTTCCGTCAGAAAATCCCGATAAGATCTGCCTATCACCTCTTCAGGAAAATATCCGCCGAGGTTGGCAGAAGACCGACTAATAAAGGTAAAATTACCAGCAAGATCTACTTCGAAATATGTATCTTCAAGATTTTCGAGGACTTCACGGAGCTTATCCTGACTATTTTTCAAGGCTACAATTGTTTGTTTTTGCTCTGTAATGTTTTCAACAATGCTATCAAAAACAGGCGGTTCCCCATTTTCCCTTGAAGCGACTCTAATTGTTAAAGAAACTAATACTGGGGTTCCATTTTTCTTTTTTAGTCGAACTTCATAATTTTTAATGCTTTTTTTAGCCATAAGTAAATCAGAAACAATTTTTCTTTCATCAGGATCATGATATATACTCGCAACACTTTTTTGTTTAATTTTTTCCTCTGATTTAAATCCTAACATTTTAATAAATGCTGAATTAGCCATTAGAAAATTACCCTCAGGTCCTGGAGTTGTTCGCGTAATCCCTATCTCCAAATTTTCCACAAGGGATCGGTATCGTTCCTCACTCTTACGTAACTCCTGTAGGGCCCATTTGTGAGAGATCGCATTTCGTATTACATGAGCTAATTCCGCAAAAAGGGTCGGAAGATCGCCACTTTTCCTAAGATAATAATCTGCTCCAAGATTCAATGCTTTTATGGCGACTTCTTCTCGCCCCCGACCTGTAAAAATAATGAATGGAGTTGTATCACCCCTCCGCCTTAAGTATTCAAGTAGCTCTAATCCATCATATCCAGGCATTTGATAATCTGATACAATAGCGTCAAATTGTTGTTCATTAATGAGATTGAATGCAGATTGACTTGAAGATTCAATACTAATATCAAAAATCGGCCCTTCATCTATAAGGTAACTTTTTGCCATCTCCAAAAAGTCAATCTCATCGTCAATCAGGAGAATTCGAGCCATAAGATTCACTTTCTCCTTTAAGAAAACAACGATTTCATAAAACAGCAACAAAGAATTTTTGTTAACGTTTTAACTAATAAAATTTGATTGTTTGGGTTGTTTATGTTTTTTTTTCTTGGAGATCTCATTATTGAACTGCAGTAGCCCATTTAAATCTCTTTACTTAGGTGTCTTAGAAAACTATGGTATTGTACACTTCCCCAACTTATTCAAATCAAACGACAAAAATCGTGTAATCTTCTCTCCATAAACATTTTATTTATCAAGGTTAAAAAAGAAGCCTATTATGATATGTAAAATAATAAAACTATGTCAGAAAAGCATGTTAGGCAATACATGAACTAATTTTTGGTGGATTTGTTAAAAAGTGTATGAATTAATTCGTGAATTATTACTAGGACCCAGAGATGCCAACAGAAATGTACGAGCAATCTTTATTATGGCAATTTTCGGTTCAATTGGATTTGGCATGCTTTGGGGTTCAATCCAATCGATTTTTATTCTTACACTCGTAGACGATAGCACAATTATGCTTGGTTTGGTTATCATGACTGGAGGAATTTCACAGATATTTTTACTATTTCCTAGCGCTTATATTGCTGATCGTTGGAGGCGAGATATTCTTGTCTGGACAGGTTCAATTTTAGGAATAATAGGAATTTTCATACTAAGCCTAAGTATAAATTTGGAAATGTTGATTCTGGCACAAATTTTCTTAGGAATTTCCTGGGGACTTTCGGGGACAGCTATAGAGGCCTTATTAGCGGACTCAACTCCTTCAGGAACCAGGTCTAAAGTTTATTCTTCTATTTTCTTTTTACGGTTCGGATTTTCTGCAGTTGGTCCTGCAATCAATGTTTTCTTATTTTTAGTACTTGGTGACAACTGGGGTATAGACATTTTACGTATAGTCGTTATGATCGCTGCCATAATCATCACTATCAGTGCATTTGCGAGTTTTTTCATATCTGATAAACTCGCGTTAGGGAAAGAAAGTGAAAGTTTAGTATCAAAGGATTTAGCTCATCCTGAACAAGAACGAAGTTCATTTGCTATTCCAGTATTTATTGTAGGACTGGGTTTAATTATTGGTTTTGGTGCTGGAATGACCGTTGCCTTCTTCCCTGTATTCTTCAAAGAAGAATATGGGTTAAAACCTATTTTTGTAAATGTAATTTACTTCTTCATGCAAATACTCACTGGAATAATTGGAATTCTCGCTCAAAAAGTCTCCAAACGATTAGGACTTATTGAGACCATGTTTTTTTTGCAAATGTCAGCAATCTATGCCCTAGCTTTTATTACACAATATCCACCAATTCTGTTCTTAATTCCACTATTCTGGATTCGTAACGCTTTAATGAATTCAAGTGGTCCATTAAATCGTACAATCGTCATGGACAGGATTGCAAAGCGACATAGGGCTAAATGGAACGCCCTAGAACAACTAGCTTGGGGACTTTTCTGGACTGTTTCCGCTGCAGTTGGAGGATGGCTCATTGAAAGCTATGGCTTCGTTGTTTGTTTCACGATTACTGCAACTTTATACATGATCGCTACTTTACCTTTATTACTACTATTTGGACGTGTAGCACCTGAAGGAACTCGTGAACAATCAATCATGTCTGTAACAAAACAAGAGACTGCAATTACTGCAGAACAACCATCCACACCCTCGTCTCTTGATTAGGAAGGATCTGGAAAAAAAGAGGATTTATTACACAAATAAATCTGGTTTCGGATCCTCTATTTTTCTTTTCACTTAACAACCGAAAAATTCCTTTATTTAATTGGATAATTTGCTAATAAAATAGAAATCTTAGATTCTGAAGAATTTATCTTAACTTTCGAAAATTATAAAAAAAAGCTTAGTCTTACTACTTTCCGTATCATAACAAAAGTGGTGAAATTATAGCCATAAAATCAGACAATCCTGAACAAACAAAGTTAATTCTGTCAATAGTGGGTGGAATTGTCTTTTTTGTTCTAAATATTTTCTTACCTTATTTCAGAATAGCGTTTCCTTATATGGAATATAGCACAGGTGGGACCACAATGAAATTATTTGCCCCAAAAGCTGAAGCAGAAGTTTGGGGAATGACTATAGGTGTCAATTTTGATGATATAGGGAAAGATAGTAAAGATCTAGAATTCATTTGGATTATTTTAAACTATTCTCATTTTCTATTACTCGTAGGTGGGGTAGTAGCTGCTGCATTAGTAATCCTCGCACCTATTTTGGAAAAACAAGGAACGGAACTTCCTTTTGAAAACCCTGCATTAATTGGATTTTTAATCGGGGCAATCGTTTGTGGATTTGAATGGGGGCTCTTTATAACATTATTTTTCCTTGAGGATTGGGGTCCGATATCTCCA
>JAEOTI010000594.1 GCA_016839955.1 Candidatus Hodarchaeota archaeon
ATTCTATTTTTGACAATTATTTCATTTAGTAGTTTAGGAATAATCGCTGCAGCATTTATTATTATTATAAAGAGAGGCGACCCGATAACATGGCTTTTCAATGCATTTTCTCAAGTATTTGGAGGCGTTTATTACCCAATCACGATTTTACCGAAATGGCTTCAAATTTTTTCATATCTTCTACCAATTACATATTCGTTGAGAGGAATGAGGTTTGCCCTCCTACAGGGCAAGCCTTTTGAAGCGTTAGCTATAGATATTTTAGCATTACTTGTCTTTTCACTTGTACTTTTGCCTGTTAGTATCATTTTATTCAGGTATGCTGTAAGAATTTCAAAAAGAGATGGTACATTAGCACACTATTAGAATTGCTGTGAAAATACCGTGAGGTGGAAACTGCCTTGAGATTAGCCTTAGGAGATGGACGTTTACAGGAACTCGAAGCAGCTTATCTCAATGGGTTCTTCTATTATTAGCATATGTTACTCTAGAATCTTGCAAGATTGAAAAAAATAGTTAAAATATGTAATAAAAAAAAGGGGATCACTTGACCAAATTTCTTATAATCGGTTTAGACGGATGTACCTGGGATTTAATTAAACCTTGGGCAGATGATGGTGAATTACCTACGTTTAAGAAGTTAATGACAAGCGGAGTATGGGGTGAACTTGAAAGTACCTTTCCACCGATAACTTGTCCTGCTTGGCCTTCTATGCTAACAGGAAAAAAGCCAGATAAATTGGGGCTTTATTGTTTTACCAGGCGTGATTCTAAAGGCTATAATCCAAAGATTAGTAGAGAAAAACTTCTCACTGGTTCAATATGGGAAATTCTTAATAGCTTTAGTAAGCGTTGTTACATAATAAATGTTCCTATGTCTGAATTTTTCGAAAAAGACGAAATTGACGGCGTTTTTGTCGGCGATCCTATACTGAATACTGGTAAAATTCCAACAATTGAGGAGCTAGGATATAGAGTACATATCCCCCCACTTGAAAAAGGAAAAGAAAAGATTCATTTGAAAGGAGTCATTGAACATTCAAAAATGGAGTTCTTAGTGGTTAAAGAGCTGCTTAATGAAGATTGGGATCTGCTATTCTATGTAAATTGTTGGACGGATCAAATTTCACACTCT
Source organism: Candidatus Hodarchaeota archaeon (assembly GCA_016839955.1). Next base: position 1,136 of record JAEOTI010000594.1, read on the forward strand.
TACTGGAAATATATTGATGAAAAACATCCAGAATATCATTATAATGAGGAGATAATACCACTAATAAAGAAATTCTATAAAGAGATTGATCAATTCTTAGAAGTAGTTTTAAATAAAATATCGACCTTGTTCATTGTCTCTGACCATGGATTTGGATCTTTATATTATGAAATCAATCTAAATCAGTGGCTCGCTTTAGAAGGATTCATGACAAAAAAACGGAAACAATTTGACTTTAAATTAAGGCTTGTAAAAGAAAAAATAATGGAGTGGTTCAAAAAGGTTGGAAGCAAACCTCTGCTCAACCCTCTCGCAAAGAAGATGAAAGTTCTTTTAATCCCAGAATATGACAAACGAGTTTTTGAAAATACACCAATCATAGATTTTATCGATTGGAGTAAAACTAGAGCATATTCTATATATTATGGAGGCATCAATATAAATCTCAAAGGTAGGGAACCTGCAGGAATTGTAAGACCAGAAGAGTACGAATCCCTACGCCAAGAAATAATGGAAAGAGCTTTACAAATTAAAGATCCTGATGGAAGAAAAGTCGTTGAAAAAGTTTACCGGGTAGAAGAACTCTATAAGAATCCTTCTCCCAATTCTTTCCCAGACATAATACTGAGATTCAATGATTTCGAATATTTTAACAAAACTGCTCGAAGCTTGTTACTAAATGATATTCTTTTTATAAAAACTTTGCATTCAGGATCCCATAAAATGAACGGAATTTTCCTAGCTTATGGACCTGATATCAAGAAAGGTGTTAGAATAGAGGGGGCAAAAATCTATGACATAACTCCAACAATTCTTCATATCTTCGGTTTACCACTTGTAAAAGAAATAGACGGCAAAGTTCTGAAGGAAATTTTCATGGAAGATAGTGAATATGCTATGAGACCATTAATATTTCAAAAAGATGACGAAAAAGACAAAATCAAGGAAAAAATTAGACTGCTGAAAAAGCTTGGCAAAATATAAAGTGACCAACTGACTACCTAACGAATACCTGGCAAGCCAAATAAGCCTGATAAATCTGGCAAACTCGATGAACTACTGACTAGAAAAGTTTCCGTTCTTATAAATGAAGGCAAAAAGGAGATTTGGAACAATAAAAAGAATTAAAAAGGAAAGGACAAAATACGAACGCTAAGAGAAAAGTCACCAA
>JAEOTI010000595.1 GCA_016839955.1 Candidatus Hodarchaeota archaeon
CAAGAACTAGAGCAAATTAGTTTAAAAAATGCGTTTAATTTTACGTACGTGGAGACTTTATTAATACAAGGGTATTTAAAGCGTGCGATCTTTGACCTTCCAGCCTCTACTCACTATTTTGAATTAGCTGCCCGTCTGGCTAAAAAAATATGAATTTGATGAATTAACAAAAAAAGCACAGAAAGGACAAGAGATGGTTATTAGACAAGCTAATGAATTTACTAAACTTCAAAATATTTCTCCTGAAGGCTATGAGCATGCACAGTTTAGTGAGATGGCTGGACAACTCCAGGAATCCTATGAACTATTGGACGATTTAATGAATGACCTACAAAACTAAAACCTCAAAGTTTAGCATCATTTTTAATTTTTTAAAATAAGAATAATTTATCATTCTAATATCAAAATAGTAAAAAAGGAATGTTTTGTTTGATTTTTGATGAGATAAATTGCCTCCATCAAAAGAAGAAATAAATCTTTTAAAAACACTAATCAAGCAACAAGAAGAAATGGTTTCTTTATTAAAAACAATTCATTCAGAAATCCGATCTTCTAAACTTCAAACGCAAGAATCTGATACAGATCTTAATTGGAATAAGTTAATGGAACTTGGAAAGCATCAGAAACAAACTTATAACATGATTCGAAGGATCTTTTCAGAAAAGGAGTTTACTACTGAAGAATTAACAAGAGAAATAGTTGGAAAGAAGCCTTCTGAAGTAGAACAAAATCAATGGGAAAAAGAGATTCGATCAAAACATTATCCAAGGATCGCACGTCACGTAAAAGATCTTGCCTCTGCAGGTCTTCTCTCTGTTCGACAAGCTGTCCCGGAGAAAGGCGAACATATCTCCCAGAAATACTATAGCATAAGTAAAACTTAGCTAAGACGGGTTTTTGTCTAATAACCCATTTAGAATTGCTTCAAGACTTTTCGAAAAGAGCGAATCGGGCTCTTTTGAAGCAATATTTGGTCCAGCCCATTCTCCACTTCCAATAGGACACAAACATGGAATTTTATCCAGGATTTTTATTCCATTTTCCTCAAGGGCATGTGTTGCTTTTTGATAGTAAGGTTGAACTTCTGTTCCTTCAATAAACCTGTTTAGAATGGCATAAACGTCCTTTTTCTTAATGTAATTCTGCATAGATGGATGTCGAAAGATATTAACAGTTTCTTGAATCCCTATACGGTCTACCAAAGTTACTACAAGAACCTTATCTGCTAATACCAAAGCAACTACTGCTGAAGGAACAAAACTTGGTTGATTATCGATTATTACCCAATTATAATTAAAATCATCCTGAATAGAACCTAGTGCAGGAAACAGGACTTTAGCAACACTTCTCCAGTCTATTCCCACTAAATTGATCTTTTCTTGTGCTTTACTGTCAATTTTCATTTCTTGTGAGTCTAATGAGGCAATACTGCCTCCAAGAGTGGTTCCAATGGCAGGTAAAAAATCTATAGTTCCATTTTGACTTTTTCCATTAATTTTTATGACATTTTTGTAGATTAGAGAACTAAAATCTTCAGCAAGTTGGTTATATTCTTTAACTTTTGTACAAAGATGGAAAACGTTATTAATTGTCCGATTTAAAGAGGAAAAAGGGTTAATACTGAAATATTGAGCAAGATTTCCACTTAAATGATCAAAATCCAATACTAGAACTTTCTCCCCCCTTTTTGCAAGAGAATACGCAATATTCGCCGTTAGAAGGGTTTTGCCATTTCCACCTTTGTAAGATAGAATAGCAATACAATTTTCAAGCATTTTTTGATCCCCTTTTAGGATCTAATTGTAGATATTACATTAAATAATAAAATGAATATTATAATTATTATTAGTAATCTAAGAAAATTATTACCTCTAGAAGATTAATAATCAATAAAAAATAATTTTATGGACATAACAAAACGGATTTTGTTTTATTTCTCAATTATTTAATTTCTGTTGGTTGTTCAACTCCATAAAACCATACATCTGAAATCCGAATCGAAACGAGTTCAATCCCAAGGTCAGTAAGTTTTTTTCTTGATTCCATTTCAATTCGATGTAAAATTACTGATTGTTGAGCAATTAGATCAAAACCTGAAGAGAATTGTAGAATTTCCCGAATTAAATCATTTAAGATAAATCCAATATGATGGTTTAAATCGTCAATTGAACTAACCATCTCAGTTTTAGCCTTTTCAAGTTGTCTGACAGTGTAAGTTAGAATACCTGTTATTGAAACTTCGCCTTTTCCGAATTCCTCTTGGGTGAATTCCCAATTCATCTTGTATATCCTATTTGTACTAATTTCCCGCATTTTAGTCCACGACTTGTTTTTTTTTCAAGAAGTTGAAAGGCTTGTACCAGACCAGAACCTATTAATTATATTAGATAAAATAATAATTGATTGCAGAGTAATCAGAATTGAGTTTTTTTAAAATCTAAGGAAAAATTATGACCTTTACTTTTACCCCAGACCTCTCGACATTCCTTTTTGAGAAGAATTCTTTAGCTTGTCGGTTTGACTCTCGTACAAATGTGAAGTCAGATGCTCATCACTGGTAATTTTATGGCTTTTTGGGGTTCTTTGGATTGGGAGATTAAAATCGACCATAAACCTGACTTATCCTATTTTGAAGTAGTGTTTCGGAATACATCTTCAAATCTAGAAAACATTTTCACCCTCCAAGATCTCAGTGGGACAGCTAACCTAATGATGATGATTGCGAAGGGTTTTGGGACCATTAATGAAAGAAGATTGGCTACTTGGATGGAAGAATATTTCTCAAATTTTGGGACTGGGATTTCAATGCAAGAAATTCTTGATTATCTCAAAGATGACTCTATGGAATCAGG
>JAEOTI010000596.1 GCA_016839955.1 Candidatus Hodarchaeota archaeon
AATTCTTTTGCCAGTGGTATGGTAGCGAAAGTAACTGATATTCTTGCTCGGGAATATGTAAGTTTAAGATTTATTGTAGCATTAGATCCTGAAATTAGTGTTGAATCTAAATTAATTCTTGTTGCTGAGCAGGAATTACCAACAGGCACAGTAGATAAGTTGAGAAAACTTCAAGGAATTACAAACATTAAGTTTTGACTATTCTTTTTACCTTAAGATATTCTGCATCAAGAATTGCATACCCTGCAACCCCCCTTATATTATTATGTCCCAACAACGAATTTAATTCCATCCAAAGTTGATTCTGTGATTACGATGCAATCCTCTTTCTTGTTGAGCAGACAGGACATGCTTGTCACAAAGTAGAAGATAGTTGCTTCCATAATCAAGTTTTAATTATCTAAAGAATCGATTTTTATTTAGGTAAAAAATTAATTTTACAAATAAGAATTTAGCTTCTACTGAATAATCTCACAAATACGTCCCCATGGGGAAGTGTTCTATAGAATGACGCAAAAAGAAGTTATTTTTAATATCGGTTTCAAATTTGGGGAGCTTTCAGGACAGTTAGAACAAGTAATAGAAACATTGACACTGCGTCGTAATCAGGTTGAAATAGAAGTCTCATTCGTTAACAATATTCTTTCAGTTGTAATGGAAGAATTTCAGAATTTAGATCATTCCGAAATTATCAAAAAAACTGAATTGGAAATAGAAGCTTTTTTGGAGAAGCTTTTAGGCAAGAGAAATGATGAAGAGGACATACTAGAAGATTCAAGAAAAGTTTTAACCAGAATTAAGAAAAAAATCAAAAATAGAAAATATAAACGAAAACTAAAAGAAGAAGAGGTTAAAGAGCTCGAATTAAATCTAAAGATCTGGATAGATCGAGTCACTAATCTTTTTCTAACTAAATAATTTTAGAAACTGGATTTATTTTTTTAATTACAAAAATGTCGTCAAACGCAACTTTCACGACATTTATTTTTAACTCAAATATTGAAATTAACAAATTGTCAACAATTATATCATTTGAAGAAGTTTTATAGTTGAATTAGACTCAGATGTTGCTATTAATACAATTATGATTTTATACTCCATTCATAAACTCCTTTACATCAATATCTATATCTCTGAGTATTTTCCGTAATAATCCTCTACCTATTTTTTTTCCTGGATGATTTGGTATAACAGTTATTTTACCATCTGCGTGTTTGAAAATTACATGAGATCCCGAATTGTCTTACTGGGTAATATCCCAATTCTTTAAGACGTTTGGCTATATTTCGAAAGCTAAGAGGGCGTAAAGTCATTAAATATGTGCCTCAAACTGTTGAACGCCTATAAATCGAGATTTTTCTTTGTATGAACCAATTTCATCGATGTAAAGTCGGATGGCATCTAATACTCTTTTTTTAAGTTCATCAAGACTTTTTGCTTGAGTATGACAACCAGGTAACTCAGGTACATCAGCAACATAATATCCGTCTTCATCTTGTTCAATAATATAGGTAAATATTTGCCTCATTACAATCAATTAACATATAATAGCAGGAATATTTATGTTTTTCCTTAAAAAGGGGATGAAACAAACCTTTAACGACAAATACCAAAAATTGCAAAGATGATGATTGAATAAATTACTTCTAATCACTCCTAGAATGTTTATTCAAGAATATTTATTCTAGAATGTTCACCAACACGATCTGAGGCCTAAGACAAATTAACGATTTCCTTACTCCGAGAGTCGTTAATTTAAGCTTCTTTAATTTTTTAAAGGCAATTAAAAATATATGCAGGGATAGTTCTAGTTTTTTAAAGATGATTTTATATTAGGTAAGTAGCTTATTAGATTGAGGATTGATTATGACTATTTCTATCCCAGATGAAAGTTCTGAAGTTGTCAAATCAATCCTTCAGAGAGAAATTCAACGACTAAAAGAGAAACTGAACTCTCTTGCTGAACATTTATCATCTTATGAACACAATTTTGGTTTTTCCTCTCATGATTTCACGAAAAAATTCGATAAGGGGGAGTTGGAGGATGATCAAACCTTCTTTGAGTGGTATGCCGATCTTGAAACCTTCAATAGGGTTAAGAAACGATTATTATTGCTGGAGA
>JAEOTI010000597.1 GCA_016839955.1 Candidatus Hodarchaeota archaeon
ATTAATTAGAAGACAATTTATTTATTATTAAATGAAATCAACCAATCAATCGGAAAGCTTCTATAGAATACACGAAAATGAGATATGCTACAATTATTGAGATTAGTATGAATTTATTTACATTAAGAACTTTATTTGGTGTGATTTGAATTCTAACGGTATTAATAATCATGATTAATGCATAACCCATACAAATACACGCAAAGGGGATATAGAGAAGAAAAAACTGCCATAAATCGTCCCACCCCCAGACGTGAATGAAAAATGCTTGACTTGCAATTGCTAAAAAAATACAAACAGGAATTTCAAAGGCATTTTTGCTTACTAAGTAAAAATATCCTACTAAAATGAGACAAAAGCCAAAAAGAGTGAAAATCCAACGATTTATATTTAGTGAATCATGTATACCGTTATACCAAAAAGTAATGATTTCCATAAACGTATGATGATCAAATACATACTGAACAAGGGTTACAGATTGGTAATAACCAAATTCTCTTTCAAAATAGGCTGAGGCCCTTAAATCAAAAATGAAACCCCCATATAAAAACGATAATAGAATATTTTCAATAATGAAAGCAATAAGGAAGAGTACTATGATTACAAGATAATTCTTCAATTGAAATTCAGAATGGTTTAAATGAATGAAATCATAAAATGCCATAAGAAAGATCAAACACGCTATAATCAAAAACAGCTCGATCTTTATTGAAATTGTTATTATACACAAGATAGTTATAATCACGATACTTTTACTAGTTGGTCTTATCTGGTAAGCAAATACAAAATATAGTAGAACTAAAAGAATTAACGCTGCTAAGGGATTTTGCAACCCTGTTCCATCAGCTAAAATCAAGTAAGGGTTTAGTGCAACTAAGAGGGAACTAATATATGAAAGTAAAATACTAACCTCAGTCCCTTCCTCAGATAGTCTATTTTTTAATGAATTAGAGGTGAGAAAAGTCATAGGAATACACAATGAACCAATTACGGCTGTTACTATGCGTGTTGTCAGATAGTCTTTTGGCAAGAAAAGGAAAGTAAACGCTAAAACAACGGGAAAGCCTGGTTCACACCCTATAGTCACCTTTGAGGGATCCAAAGATAATATTGCTAATGCAAAATTAATATAACCTTCAGCTTCCATCAATTTACCTTCGGTTAAAACAACCGAGGCTAATCGGAATAATAATCCTATGCAAAAAAAACCTGAAAGGAAAATCAATTGAACAATTCTATATTCAGGTAAATGAAAAATTACTTTAAATTTTGACAAATTGTTCGATCTCATTGGTATTCCTCTCATAGGGATATTATTGATGTTTCTCCATGTTTCCTTATATCATTAATTCATTACATTTAATATTCTTTCCATCTTCTATTGTTCATGTACCCATTGTTTCAGAAAACTAATCCTGAGGATAATTTTACATTCATAGATTGAAGAATGGAAAGAGGAAAACTTAACAAATTCTCGGAGCCCTTTAGGAATCTCATAAACCTTAACAATAGTCGGATTGTATTGGTTGCAGGATTACAGAGCATATTGGTTTTGGATCCGTTCTAAAGCGTCCTACATTACTTGTCTTACGAAAGTCTTCTGGTAACCCTGTTTCTCAAAAGAAATGAAGAAAAAACTAATATATTCACCAATATGACTTGATAAGATATAGTATGATAGGTATAAGATAAATATTAGCTGCTAAAAAGACGTGTTGAGTTAACATTTTTTATTTAAGTTCATGAGTGAGTCACATGAGAAAGTACAGTATTGCAATACATGGAACTGGATTCATCGGTCTAGTGAGTGGCTGTTGTTTTGCTATAAGAGGGTTTAAAACTATTAATTCAACATTTGATGCTAAAAAATGTGAACAAATTAATCAAGCTGAATCCCCCTTCTTTGAGAATGGACTTTCAGAGCTTCTAAAAGATGCAATCAGTTCTGGGAACTTAAAATGCATCATTGGACGTGATCAAGCGGTCCTAGAATCGGATATCAGCATGATAGCCGTCGGTACTCCGATGAGAAAAGACCATAGCATTGACTTTCAATTTATTAAACAATGTGCTAGACAAATTGGTCAAGCTCTTAGAAAAAAGGACGAATACCACCTTGTCGTTGTTCGCTCAACTGTGGTCCCAGGAACTACCAGAAATTTGGTCGGAAAATTACTTGAAGAAGAATCTGGTAAAAAGATGGGGAAAGATTTTGGTTTGTGTATGCAACCTGAATTTTTGGCCGAGGGACGATCTATTCTAGATACCTTGGAACCTGATAGGATTGTTATTGGTGAATTGGATGCCCAATCAGGAGATATGCTTCAACAATTATATGAAGATTTTTATGATGACCATCTTAAGAAATGTCCCATACTTCGTATGAATTTGGAAAGTGCTGAACTCGTTAAATATGGAAATAATTGTTTTCTTGCTACTAAAATCTCCTATGCAAACGAGTTAGCACGCATCGCAGAGTTAGTGCCAGGTGTTGATATTGTACAAGTTATAAAAGGAGTTGGCCTCGATTATCGAATTAATCAGAAATTTATGCGTTCTGGTGTTGGTTTTGGTGGTTCTTGTTTTCCCAAGGACGTGAATGCTATAATAGCGTTTGCTAAATCATACAATTA
>JAEOTI010000598.1 GCA_016839955.1 Candidatus Hodarchaeota archaeon
ACAACGGAGAATCTTCCAGAAGTCTCACGTAATATTCCTCGAGTTCATGTAATAGCTGCAAAGCCTGACACGCTGAAATATAGGAGACCTGATAGAGTGGCTTTAATCCTGAGTAACAAGTCTTCAAAACCAGAAATCGAACTTGTCATTATTGAAGAAAAGATCTCAATTAGGGAATTTGATGTTTCTTTAAATGACAAGGGAAATGGTCGAGCTCAACCCCTACGGGACTCTCTTTGGTTCATAGTATCAACAATAGAAGGTTGTAAAAAATATTTACCAAAAATAAGAAATGAAGATATCAAAATTAGTTGTTACATAGTTGCTGCAAAAGTGGACAAAGAAGATTTGATTGTGATCGAAGGGGAAGAATTGTTTTGTCGAATCCCAGCTTCTCATGTTTTACCTTATTCAGGATTGATCATAAGAAGTGATCGGGAATTATATGATCTAATTGATCATATGAAAACATCATATAATCAAAAAAGACATTAGAACCCGAAGACATTTTACCTCCAAAATTCAGGGGAAAGGATTAATGATTGGGGGTCTGGATCATTTTTGAATATGTAAAGAGATGGAGAAGGAAATATTCTCCCTTGAGAATTGAAAATTAGGATCAGACCACGAAGAACCATATCCTCATTCTCAGATTCTAAATAATGACTCAGCTTTACCCAAAAATCGTCAGGTGGTTGACCCCATGTTTCTATAAACGGATTATAAACAAGTTTAGAAAAGATTCGTAGGAAATGCTTTTTATGATTCCAAATTATGTCAGGAAGTCGTGGATATCCATATTCTACCCATTGCATTTGGAGCCCTAGCCACCAAAAACGCTTGTCAACCTCCCCATCTAGAGTCTGAGAGTATGATTCCCAGTCTTCAGGGCACAAGATTGGACTGTAGAGAATATGCTTTTCTTCCAACGCCTTTAATTCCTCTTCAGTGAGGGGATATTCGACCTTTGGGTGATGATGTGGCCGATGATGGCTATCATTTGGAACATTTTGTTTGTATTCAAGCCATTTTTCTAAATCAAAAGCTAATCTAGATATTTCTTCGTCGATATTTTTTGAAATTTCATCGATTTCCTCTATCCAATCCTTTGGAGGCCAATTAGGGTCTTCTTCCAAACTTTTTCGTGACAGGGGATCATCATACACCATACTAATTCATCTGATTTTGGATTTTCTACTCTTAAAAGCTTTTCTTGAAGAGAGGTGACCGAAATTGACGTTTTATTCTTTCTTTGAGAGCAGAATAACTTTGTGCTTGCTTTAAAGTTTTAAAGTTCTATCTATCTTATTATTCTTGATGGAATTTATATACTTACAAAGAAGAATTCTTGATAAACTTGTATTGCAGCTGAATCTTTTTTCAACAGAACATTTATAGATTAAAAAATATCTCATTATACAATCAGACCCCATTGTTTAGGATGGAGAAATTTATATCAATTTAACTGACTTTTCACAGGTTCCAATTTCATTTTTTCAGAGATTTTTTGCCAATATTTGACCCTCTTTTCTCTTTCTTCCCAAGCTGTGAGGGCTTCTTGTCGTTTAGACATTCGTTTAACCTCTTCTATGAATGACTAAGATATGGTCTTTTATTAAGTTTTCCAAGAGAACAGGGGAAAAGTTCACAAATATTATGTTGTCGTTACCAATTTAAGTTGAATAAACAGTTTTGATATGTTCTGTAGTAGAGGGATTGAAAGTGAGTAAAAAAACATCAAAGGATAATCGAAAAAAAAAACTTCTTTTTTCTCAACGATATGGATTTAAACCAGTGAGAACTCAAATACAACTTCAGTCAATGGATGACAATCTGAGAATTGGCCTTTGGAATGCTTTGTCAAGATTTTATTGGCTTGATAATGCTAATTATCGACTTTCAAGTTACCCGAGTTTAAATTCCTTGCTTGAAAAGATGTGGGAATATTATTTTAAATTGCCAATTCAAGAACTAGACGATCATTGGCATCATCCTTTCGCATTTTTACACTCTAAATTTTTAACGGAGTTTGATTGGTATGAGGTTTATGATTTCATTGAATTTGTTGCTAAAAACAGTGCTAAAAGTAAAGCAGAGGAATTCAGGAATTATTGTAACAGTATTTTTGAGAGAGAATTATCTGCATATCGATTTGTAGGAGAAAGAATCACTCCAATTACATCCGAAACAGAGATTGAAGAAGTTGAATTGGCATTAGAATCTTCAAAGCCTTTCCAACCTGTTTATGAACATTTACAATCAGCATTGGACCTACTTAGTGACAGAAAAAACCCAGATTATCGTAATTCAATAAAAGAATCAATAAGCGCTATTGAAGCTGTTACCAAAATAACAACTGGTGAAAAGAAAGGAACTTTAGGAAGAATTTTGAAGAAACTGGATCTCCATCCCGATTTAGAAACTGCTTTTAGAAAACTGTATGGCTATACTAGCGACGCAGATGGTATCAGACACGCCTTAATGGAAAAACCTAATCTTAGTTTTGAAGAAGCAAAATTTATGTTGGTTATTTGCTCTGCATTCTTCAATTATGTAATTACGAACTATCCTGGAGGAAGTTCTTCGAAATAATGGTTAGTATATTAACAAAAGGAACCTTAACCAAAATTTTTTAGAAAAAACCTCTCTTGAAAACTCCTTTTTATTGTCTCGTCATGAAATTATATTTGAGGGAATCCACTGAAGCTTTCTTTTTCCCGCTCTTCAATTGCTCCTTTTGCAAGAAATGTTGCAATGACTCTTATTCGAACAGGGTGAGACCATTTATCAGAAATGAATCCAAATATGGCTGAAATAAGTCCTAAGATTGCATAATTTGGTTGATTCCAAATAATTGAAAGGAATTGACAAAAAAAACCAAAATAATAAAATTTCCTATAATGATAATATGCTGTTCCAAAAAAGAATTTAAAGCATCTGTTCCATGAACAAACCAATTTAGGGTGTTCAATAGCACGAGGATACCATTGATCCCATAATGTAACTTTAATCTTTCCGATAACTCCCCTTTCTCTGGGGTCGGGATTCCAATCATCTGAATTTCTCAGATTAACCATTTTTATCGGTTTTTTGGTCATTATATTTTCACCTATCGTTTTTTATTGTTGTATTATATTAAGAACTTAAATTTACTGAAAAGCAATTCTTCAGATCTATTTTTACCCTTTTCAAGAGAACAGGGGAAAAGTTTACAATTTGCGGACTAAAAAAATTATCAATCCAAAAAGGATTAGCCCTCCAATTATCATTCCTATTGGAAAGAAACTTTACCAAAATCCTTCTAATTCTGAAATAATTGGAAAAATATTAGATTTTAAATTTACTGAAAGCTATTAATGAAGGAATTTCGTCCATCTTTTCTCTGATTTTTACGAGTAACCCGAATATTGGCGTAATATTTTCAAACTTAATTTCTTTTAAGACCCTCAATTCTATTTGTTTTCCTCTTAGTTCATTCAGATAGGTCTCAACGTCCAATAATGGTTTGAACTTTTCCTTGGTCAATTTTATTGCACAAGCAATGTAGCTGAAGCATCTTATGTAAGAAATTTGTAAATTAAAAAAGTCTTTATCCATTGATTCAAAGTTAATGTATTCACGTATGTCTTTAGGTTCTCTATGCTCCCATTCATGATCTTTTATGTATTCTATAATGTCATAATTCCTACCTAATTTTAGATACTTCTCTCGAACATCAACCCATGACTCAATTAGCTCTTTCTGGATATTCTTTATTTCTAGTCTTTTTTTATTTAGTTCTATAAGAATTGATACAATTACAGATACAATTGCTGCAATTATTACAGGGTTTATGATTGTTTCAATAAATTCAGTCATATTTTTCACTTCAATTATATTTTGATTCAATCCTTAATAAATTTAAAAATTTATCAGAAAGCCCCTCTATGACAATCTTTTTCAATCTCTGTTCTAACGGAATATTTTTTTACTCAGAAACGATGTTTTAAGGCGTGAAAAAAAATTCCATGTATGTTACTATTCCCCTTTCTCTGTTCTAAAGGATTTTCTCAATTGAATCTGACCTGAATTATATCTAATAATAGATCCTAACACATTGCAACTTATCAATAATCCCCAGCAAGAACCAACATAAATCCCTTTAACCATTTCAACATGAGAAGTTGTTGAATAAAAAAATTGACAAAAGAGAATGTA
>JAEOTI010000599.1 GCA_016839955.1 Candidatus Hodarchaeota archaeon
CCAGTATTCGTGCACCAATATACATTACCGACATCGCGGTGACCTTCTATTGATTCGTTTGGGTGTTGATTATTTGTGTGGGATGAATAGTCCGCAAAATGCCGAGATAGCTTAGTGTTGTGGGAGATAATGATTCTTTGAGAATGTTTTCAGGGGAACCATTGAGTATTAGAGTACATGATGGTCCTTTTCCAGAGGATTCGTGTTCAGGACTAGATTTTTTCCCTTTTTCGACTATCATTTGCTTCTCAATGAATGATTCTCTACATCCTTTTTATAATAGAAAAACGTTGAAGAAGCAATATTGTCCTTTGAAATTGAACGAAGTAATCACGGCTACCTTCCAAAATGTGATGGTAGGCCAATCAGACCAAGAAAGTGTACAGCTCTATTCTTGAATTTTTCGTCTATTATCTCTCAATACAACAAACAACAATAAAGGTAATACAGAAGAAGGAAGAACTATCTTTTGAAAGGAAGAAAGAAGACTGGATTGAAATCCTAAAAAAAGCTGATTATTGGATTAAATATTTGAGCTCCCGAAAAAAGGACGAACAGTAATGAGAAGATTATGGAAAAAAAAGTATAAACAAGAGTACACAATAATTAAAGGAAGAAGTAACAAGAGGCAATTTCTGGAACAGCTTGAAAAAGTAATTATCTATGAATTTGTCGATTTGATGAAAAAAACATTCTCTGATCATTTTGAAGTTTCATGCCCTCGTGTTCAGGTTGGGATGATATATGAAATACTTAGTGGTAATCTCTACAAGCCTAGTGATACTTCGGAAGAATACTATAGCAATCATCTTTTTTCCGTATTTGGAAGAATGATAGATCAGTTTGAGATTGGAAAGCATGAACATGCAACGATCTCTCAACACTCACCTCTTCCACCCAGTGAAATTCCTTGGAATAATATTGATTATTATGCTAGATTATATGCTCCGATTTATAACACTAGAATGAATTATATTGATGAGATAGAGATCAAGAAGTCAGACTTTGCAATCAAGAATAAGATACGTATTAAAATCAGAAACCTGAAGAGAGAGTATATTACTGACTATGGTAAGTTTGATGTATTTTATAATTATTTAGATAATCTTCGTCCAGAAATAGAAGGAATGACTCTTCCACCAGATTTAAAGGAACCAATAACCCAATCAATCTTCAATGCAGATTATATAGAATTAATAAATTTTCTGAAACAGTTTGGAAAAGCAGATATCTTAGGTTTTTTTGATCTGATTCTATCTCACCCTTTGATACAGAAATCAAAGAACTACGAAAAATATCATCTTTGGATCCATCTTTATAGTTTTATTTACAACCTTGCTTTAATTCATGTAAGAATTAGCCGTGATACAAATACTAGATGGGTAATAAGTATACGTGAAAGCGAGTTTTCAAAGTTATTCTTTTTGTACTCATCAGTGAATGAAACAATCAATTTTTCTTTGTCTTTAACAGAATTATATTCCAAATTAAGGAAAAATTGGTTCTATCCATTTATCCCATTTTTCCCTTGTGTTGATAAGAATGGTCTAAAGAATTGGATAATTCTACCGTTCACACTCAAAATCGCCGACGCATCATTGATAAACAGTCTTGCTCACCTAATCTTCGAAGATAGCAGAACAATCGGAGTTTTTTTGAAGAAGAAGTTCAAAAATTCCTCCAAGAGGGTCATTTTAAAGTATGGGAAAAAAGTATAACAAATGAATTAAATCAAACAGTCCGTCAGTACCTCCCAGGTAAGGGAGACGTCGATTTAGTCGTTGAGGGAGATTTTCATTATCTACTCATTCAGTGTAAAGCCAACTCTCCCAGACGTCGAAATACATTTACTAAACAAGTATTAAAAGGAAAAAATCAGCTAGAAATGGTTTTCGCAACAATATCGAAAAAATCTGATCAATTCTCTCATATTCTTGACCCAGAGAAAGAATTTTTAGGCGTTCTTCTGGTTTCCACTCCTCAACCAATTTATTTCAGGAACAATCCATTTAAAATTCCAATTCTTTCCTATAATGCTTTCAGAAGTATTTTGTCTGAAAGTAATGGAAACTGCACCACTCTTGTAGAAAAGATAATTAAATTTACAAAACAGTTAGGGGAAGAGATGCAATCATTCCGAAAGAAATCACCTTGGAAGGACATTGGGAACTTCTCCATACAATTCAGATAAAGTGTTGAAGATTGATTCTCTCATTATATTATATTATTTTATTTTAGAGATGATATTAAAAGTGGATTAGATCAACTTATCGCTATACTAGAAAAATTCAATTGATTCTAGAAAAAATGGTGATTATTCACCTTTTTTTTGTTTCTTTCTTTGTTTTACATAATCAAGAAAAATAAAAGCACCTACTACGAAACAAAGCCATAATACAAATCCTAAATCAGTCACAGGATACAAGCATAGTTCAAGATTGCTTTCTAAGTCCATTGTTACACTTTTTATTGATAATTCTCCTGAAGAATACCATAAGCTAGGGAAGTATGTCTGAGAAGGATCGAAGGGATTCTGATAAACTGTATAATAAAAATCAAAATATCTAGGATCAGAAAAGTCAAACAATACTTTATTTTTCACAGATGCATCCACTTGATGCCAATACCCATCTTTGTCCATAAATTCTGCCCATTGGTGTGAAATCTTAAAGAAAGAATCATTACTGTAATATCCCTGTACTGTACGAGCGGGAATTTGGACTGCACGGCATAAGGCTACAAACAAGTTTGAAAATTGAATACATTGGCCATACTCAGAAAATAAAATCCGTGAGGCCACCTCAGAGGCATAAGAGGGATACTTATATTCTAAATTGTTTCTGACAAAGTGAAAAATCTCTTTTGCTTTTTCATATTTTGAATTAATCTTTTTAGTAATATTTTGTGCTACTTCAATTACTGTTTTATTATCAGAATTAATAGGCCAGTATGGTTTAATCCAGTCAGTAGCATTGGAATTTGGATCTTTAAAGGCTTTTTTGGTAGATTTTTTTTGGATAAATCTAAGAATAACATCTAAATCCTCAGTAAACAGTCCAAACGATACATTAACCCACGAACCTCCTACTCCATCGTTAACTACTGGTAGAACAGCTTCTTTCGCGTTTAGATAAGTTTTTACCATAGATATATTTGGTATTGGTCTTCCAATGGGAAAATAAAGAAAACTAATCGAATAATTCTCTCGAAAATTATTAATTTCTTCTAATGAGTAACAGTAACGGTTTTCGACAATAACCTCTTGTGGAGAGCTGTGTAAGAGCCCTAAATAAGAATAGTTATGGGTCAATGAGCGATAGATATTCCCTAGGATACCCAGTGAAATAATAATAACTAAAGCTATTGAAATAATATAATAGATATATCTTCGTTTCATAAAGACTCCTTCACCATTGGTTTTCAATAATCTGTATGAATAACTGGATTGGTATTGTTACTCTTTTTTATTGACATTGTACCTTTGTACCTTTTTTTCATTGTTATTCGATATCCTTTTTATTCGTTTTATAATGCAGTAGAAACAGTTGGAACCTAAAATAAAATAAAATGCGAACATTAAGAGCACTGTCAAAAAGGTAACTAACATGATACACAAAATGAGAAATGGTTGGTTTGTTTCGGAAAGAACCAAACTTGAGTTTCCTATGTACTCACCTAGCAATTTGCCCATATCACTAGTATGTCCTTCAAACTGCATTGGTATAATATTTATGGATTCAATTAGAAAAGTAGTAAACACAATCATTATAAGTTGGAAACCAATCGTATCAGGCCCAAAATTCACTGAACGTCTTAATGGCCAATTTTTATACTTGAAAAATAAAAACCCAAGCAAAATTACTGATAAAAAAATTATTGAAGTGAATATTACCCCTCCCAATCCAATAAAAATGAATTCTTCTAATTTCTCGGACTTCATGACCCAAGCCATGGGAGGATCATTCCATATAGAAACACTAAAATCCCCTGCCAGAAGATCAAAATAAGCATGCCCCATTTCATGGATAAACTTTTCTGTGAAGTACCACATACCTATTATAATGTGATTTAATGGTAGTACAAGAAACAGACCCATTAATAGCATACTTACTGCGTGCCACCGTGAAAACTTTGTTAATCCAGTTAAAAATTCATTTTTAATTGACATAGCAATGAAAAGACAGACATCTTTCATATATCTAGCACATACAGTGGTATTGCGCTCCATTATAATAGAAGGGAAATTGATAGAATTTTTTGTTTTGCTAGGTAGACCCCACCACCACCATCAACAAGAAAATCACCATCTCTTTTATATTGAAAATTTTAATCGAAAACTCATTTCTTCCACCGTGTTACACCAATGAATGAAGGAGAATCTTAATTATATTCAAAAATATACAGTGTCCGTTGGTTTTATTAGCTATATTGTTTGATAATTCCTGAAAACATCCTCTAAAAGAACACTTCGTACATTTTATCCTGCATCTCTTCTTGACTAGTCCCAAAGGTAATTTTCCTGTCGGAATACTGAATTATTAATGCCCACGTCTCCTCATTGTTGTAGATATGGCCTGAAATAGGTACGTCATTAGGAAACTCTTGGAAACTGTCCGTTTTAATATAGTTCCAGTTATTCTCCACATAATTAATCAGGTCTGTATTCTTCACCCAACGTTTCCTCGATAGTGCCTTGGCTGCATCCAGCACTTGTTTAATCAATGGGTTTTGAGCTAGTAAATTGTCGTAAAACTTTCCCACGAACCTATCCCAGTCCCATCCGCAATGCATCGCTTGGTCGGCCAGACTATGAATGATGGGGGCAATGTTCTCGGTAAACCAGATGACATGCTCCTGTTTAGGAGGAAATAAATAAGGTGACTGGGGATCGTCATTGAAAAACCCTTCTTTCTCACAATTGAGGGCAGGGAAGGGAGGAAGAAATGTATCACCCCGTTGATCGATCAAGAACAGGAATTTTTTAACACCACTCTTGGAAGAAATCCTGACACTCTGAAGGCGAACAAAATTAACACGACTACTGTGGTTTTCATCAAGATACTCACAGATGAAGGACGC
>JAEOTI010000600.1 GCA_016839955.1 Candidatus Hodarchaeota archaeon
AGGAGGTAAATAACTATTCTCTGAAAACTATGGCTTATTATAGTTTTTCAGAATGGATAAGATATCATTTCATTCTTTTTCCCCCTTTTTTTTGGAAAAAGAAGATTAGAATTTATACACTAGTAAGGTACAAAACAATTCTGTCTAGAATTGCATATATCCTCTTATTTAATAAATAAAAATTCTTTATCAGGTGTACAAGTCAAATTCTCAAGATTTAAATGAGGATTGAGGTGTATATCAAGAATGGGCTCTAAGAGCATTTTTTCGTGTTTATCTTTCACGTTTTTAATTGTTTTTTTTATTAATTCCTTTGTTCTAGGCGTATATTCTGCTCCACAAACAAATTATAAAGTTAGTGCTCCCTTGTGGAGGTACCAATCGGGCTCAGCTATTAATGGAGTAGCAATATCGGATGATGGAACGTATCTAGCCGTTGGTACAAAAGAAAAGCAAGTTCTTCTGTTTAATAAGTCAAGTTCTACACCACTTTGGATGTACACTATGGGAGGGACTAAACATAATGAAATCGCTTATATTGATATATCCTCAGATGGTGAGTATTTAGCGGCAAGTGGGCCTGATGGATTATGCCTTTTTGAACGTTCAAACTCTACACCAATTTGGAAAGGTAATGGACGTCATGTCAAGTTTTCCAAAGACGGAAATTACATTGTGAGTTCAATTTTTCCTAATCTTTTGTTTTACAATCGAAGTAGCAATGCTCCTTTATGGGCTTATACTACGACACATAGTATCCAAGATATCGCTATTTCAGAGAATGGAAGCTATATTGCTATGGTTGGTATAGATTATAATCTCACTGTCTTTCATAAGTCAAGTAATGTTCCAATCTGGTCTTACAACAAGGGAGATATTATTTGGGGAGTTGAAATGTCTGCTGATGGAAAGAATATTGCAATAATGTGTGTTGATAATAAAATTCACATGTTCGATTTCAACGATTCTGTTCCTATCCAGACTTATCAAATTAACAAAGTAGGTTCCCAGGAAAATTTTGTCATGACGGATGATGGCCAATTTGTTTTTACAGGTGACAGTGAGAGCGAAGCAACAAGCAAATCCTATCTCTTTGATAGATCAGAATCTTCTCCTATTTGGAACTTCACAATAGGAGATAATGTTAAATGTTCAGCGATATCAACCGATGGAAAGTATTTTACAGCTTGTACTATGGGTGATGATAATAGAATTTATTTCTTTAACAAATCAAGCTCAGACACTCCATGGTGGACTTATCGTATTGACACTCCACATGTCGTCGATATTTCTGTCAATGGTCAGTATGTTGTTGTTGGATCTCATGGTGGTAATGGACTGTTATATCTCTTTGATTGGACTGAAGGTGTTTTAGAAGAAGGAGAGAACGGTAGCGATAGTGCTCGAGGGTTTAATTTTCTGCCGACATTACTAGCCATACTTTCTTTGGCAAGCATTCCAATTCTATTAAAGAAAAAGAGGTAATATATCATCATACTTTCTGTTTTTACCTTTTTTCCATAGGAATGATAGATACTGCTATCTTTCGCAAGGCAAGAGCTTTCTACCTACAACTTTGCAAAAATTCTAGTTAGGTTTTTTATATCAAATTAGTTTTTTCCGATCAAATCCCATTGTAATTGCTCTTCTGGATTTTTGGAGAGATCAATCATTGAATATCGTCATTGTTGGCAATTCAATTGCAGCTATTGAAGCAATAAAGTCAATTAGAACATTTGATCACAGTAGCAACTTAACTGTTCTTTCAAAAGAAGACCATGTCGCGTACTCACGTCCTCTAATTACTGAATACCTAACAGGTGAAAAAACGTATGAAGAGATTCTTTATGTCTCTCCGGAATTTTACAAAGAACAGAATGTTGAATTTCACAAAGGTGTATCAGCCAAGTCAATAGTTCATAATCAAAATGTTGTAAAAACAAGCGATAATCAAGAGATACAATATGATCGTCTTCTAATTACCTCAGGTTCTAGTCCGATTTCTCCTCCTATCCCTGGAGTTGCTTTTGAAGGAGTGCATTCTTTCTGGACAATTGATGACGCCCAAGCAATCGCAAAACAAATAGACTATGTTGAGAACGCTGTTGTCATCGGTGCAGGCTTAGTTTGCATGAGTGCTGTTCATGCTCTACATCACTTAGAAATTCCTAAAATATTTGTTGTTGAAATGCTTGATAGAGTATTAGCACCTTCTCTTGATATTTTTGGCTCAGAAATACTGCATAATAAGATAAAACAACTAGGTATTGACCTTTGGCTTGGTAAAAAAGCCAAGGAGATAAAAGATAGCGAAACACATGGAAAAGTATCTTCAGTCATTTTAGACGATGAGACAGAAATCCCTTGTGACATTGCAATTGTATCCACTGGAATTCGTCCAAATGTGGATTTCCTGAAAGGAGCTCCAGTTAACATTGAAGATGGAATAATTGTGGATCAGTATTTGGAAACCTCTCTGACTGGAACATTTGCAGCAGGTGATGTCACCCAATCTAAACATGCTATTTCAAATGAAAATCAAATTATGGCGAATTTACCTAATGCAAAAGAACAAGGAAGAGTTGCTGGAGTAAATCTTGTAGGTCAAAACGTCCCGTATCGTGGTGGGCTCCCCATGACTTCTATGAGATACTTTGGTATTCCATTTGTTTCTATGGGTTATCTAAGTAAAATAGAACCCCATCATAAAGAATTTTCTTTCTCAAATAATGAACAAAGTATCTACCGAAAAGTAGTGACCTCTCAAGACACATTGGTCGGTGCCGTTCTTGTAGGGGACATAGATCAAGCTGGTATCATAATGGGATTGATCTCTGATAAAATATCAATACCAGATCCTCAAGGGTTGATTGAACGGAACGAAGCCTTTGAAATTTTTCGGAAAGATCATATGAAAGAAGAGATGGAAGGTTCAATTACGTGGAAAGAATCTATTGGACTTGATCAACCATGGAAGAAAAAACGTGAGAAGATTCCTGTACATAAGGAGGAAGAAAAATGAATAAATTTCTTCGTAGTAACTATGCACTGGTAGATCTTACGGATGAGACTGTAGAAATCAGAGAGACGCCCGTAGAAGTTATTAAAGCCTATCTAGGGGGGAGAGGGTTAAACATGTATTTCCTCCAGAAGTTAATAGATCCTCAGAAGGATCCATTATCAGAAAATCCACTAATTTTTGGGACAGGTCTCCTTACAGGAACTGGAGCGCCTAACTCTGGAAGGATGAATATTTCTTGTCATTCTCCAGAATCAGGAATAATTGGAGACACCAATATTGGTGGATTTATTGGCCCAGAAATCCGTTATGCAGGATTTGATCGAATAATAGTTTTAGGAAAAGCGGAAAAACCGTCCTATATTTATCTTGAAAATAGTAAGGTAGAAATTCGAGATGCTGAACCATATTGGGGTCTTAATACTAATGATGTACAAGTCAAATTTCGAAAGGAACTTGGAAAAGATATAGAAGTTCTTTGCATAGGAGAAGCGGGAGAAAAATTAGTTAGGTTTGCTTGTGTTCGAAATGGAGTAAAGAATGCAGGTGGTAGATGTGGTACAGGCGCTGTAATGGGTTCAAAGAATCTTAAAGCAATAATCGCTCATGGTACAAATGGAATTCCAATAAAAGAGCCACTGAAATATATTGAGAAAATAAAGGAACTCAATGAATATCTTGGGAACTCTAAAATCGTCCAAGTTCTTGGAAGAGTGGGAACACCGCTCCTTTATGAAGTGAGTAATTACCTTGGTGCCATTCGAACAAATAATGCTCAGCTGAATGCCTTTGAAGATTCACTTGATGCAGAAGAAATTCATCGTTTTATACCAAAGATGATCTCCTGTTATGCTTGCCCTGTTCACTGTCGACACAGAAATGAACAAGGAGGAGAGGGTCCTGAATACACAACAATTGTCCTCCTCGGAGCAAATGTAGGAATCGCTGATCCAGATAAAGTAATTCGTTTAAACAATCTTTGTAATGATTTAGGCTTAGATGTTTCCTCGACAGGATCGATTATTTCTTGGGCGATAGAGCTTTATGAACGTGGGCTCATTTCTGAAGATATAACTGAACGTCCTCTAGAATTTGGAAATTATGATCTTGTTCGAGAACTTATGATTGATATCTCAAAAAGAAAAGGTTTCGGTGATATTTTAGCTGAAAGTACAAAAGCTATAAAGACTTTTGGGAAAGAATCCGAAGATTATTTGATCGCTGTGAAAGGACTTCCTCAGTCAGATCCACACGATTGTCGCTACATCAAAAGTTTTGCATTGGGAATTGCGACATCATCAAGAGGTGCTGATCACCTTAGAAGTCGTCCAACTTTAGATATTCTTGGAATTCCAGCTGAGTTCAGGAATGAAATCTACCAGAGAGAGATAAACCCTGATCCTACTGCATATGAGACAAAAGAACATTTAATTGTCTTTCACGAAGATATATATGCAATAATAGATAGTTTAGGAATCTGTAAATTCGTTTGTCATGGTTTTAACAGTCCAAAATTGCTAAAACCTAAACATTTCAAAGAACTCATTCAAATATCTACAGGTCTAGATTTTACTGAACAAGACCTCTGGAATGTTGGGAAGAGAATAGTTCAAACAGAACGCCGAATAAATGTCAGTTTAGGTGTCTCTCGTAAGGATGATAGAGTACCTAAACGTTATTTCGATGATCCTATGCCATTAAAACCTGAAATTTCTCAAGGCCATTACATTGAGAGAGGGAAATTTGAAAAAATGCTCAGCCGTTATTATCATTTACGAGGTTGGGATGAAGAAGGGATTCCACCTGTAGAGGAGGTACTTAAATGAAAAAAATCTATGCAAGACCTGAATTGTGTACGGGTTGTAGAATCTGCTCAACAGTTTGTTCTATAGTCCACTCAGGTGAAGCCAACCCTAAGGTGGCAGGTATAATGATTCATCGAGATCCCTTTGAACGATATGAATGGCAGGCAATCTGTAGACATTGTGAAAACCCTCCGTGTGTTGATGCCTGTATGACTGGATCACTCCAGAAAGATCCAAAGACAGGAATTGTATATAATGATCTTGAACGATGTGTTGGTTGTTGGTCATGTGTTATGGTTTGCCCTTATGGTGCAATTGCAATGGATAAAATAAATTCAAAAGCTTTTCAGTGTGATCTTTGTCGTTCAACTGATCTAGACCCCCAATGCGTTTCAGCTTGTCCTACAAACGCTTTAGCACTAGATTAACAACAAAATTAATTAATCAACGGTAAAAAACTAGATAAAATAGGTAGTGGATTAAATGGGATTGAATTACGGAGTAATTGGATTAGGACCATCAGGTGGTGTAGTAGCTGCTCATCTGGCACGAAAGGGTGAATCAGTTTATGGTATTGATGTTATTCAGGATCATGTTGATTGCATTGGGTGTGATGGTCTTCGAATTTCCGGGTTTACTGAGATGACGGCTCAATTTACTTGTGGTTGTTCCATTGAAGAACTCAAAGGACAGCAGTATGATGCAATTTTTATCGCGACAAAAACATCTGTTCTACCACTAGTGATCCGGGACCTTGAAAAAATCTATTCAGAAATTGGAAAACCTAAAT
Organism: Candidatus Hodarchaeota archaeon; assembly: GCA_016839955.1. Next base: position 5,615 of record JAEOTI010000600.1, read on the forward strand.
TAATCAGTCATCAAAACGGGATTGACACAGAATTAACCATTGCTCATACATTTGGTCGAGAAAATGCTTTACGGTTTGTTATAAACTATGCAGGGAATTTTGTTGAAAGTGGTCACCTTCGAATGACTTTTTTCAATCCCCCAAATTATATTGGTGATACCACTGGAGAAAATTCAGAATTAGTAAAACAAATTGCTGATGTACTTACAGAGTCCGAACTTCAAACAGAATATACACCAAAAATCCAACATTATGTTTGGGAAAAAACAATTTTAAACGCAGGAATGTCTGCACTTTGTGCAATTACCCATCAAACTATGCGGGAAGCGTTAGATTTTGCACCCACAGAACAGCTTGTTCGATCACTTTTAAAAGAATCAATTGCTGTAGCTAAAGAAGTGGGTCAAGATTATGGGGAGAATTTCTTTGAATGGTGTATGAATTATTTGGGAAAAGCAGGTCATCATAAAACATCCATGCTTGTTGATGTCCTTAATCAGAATCCCACTGAGATTGAATATATCAATGGTAAAATTGTTTCCTATGGTAAAGAACATGGAGTTCCAACTCCCGTTAATGAGACCATTGTTTCACTTATTAAAGCAACAGAGTCATTATATGAAACAAAATAAGCTTTATAGCAAAAAAAACTAACCTTGCAGCAATTGAAACGGAATCATACAATCCTGATTTAGGATTAAACGGGAATCAAAGGCCTTTTTGACAGAAGCGATATCCTGTAATCCTTCTTCACCATACATCAATTTCAAAAATTCTTTTTTCAATTTCCCGATTCCATGTTCTGCTGAAACGGAGCCATTAAGCTTAACAACTTTTTTAGCGAACTCCAAATATAATTGCTTTCCTTGGGTTAGTTCATCTTCATTTCGAGGAAGAATATTAACATGGAGATGGTTGTCACCAATATGCCCAAAGATTACAAACTCTAATCCTAATTTCTCCAATTCTTTTCTGTATGTTTGTAATATGTACCCAAGATGTTCATCTGGGACCGCCATATCCGTTCCAAGTTTGTGAATTGATGGGTAGGATGATTTGCGTTGAGCAATAATACTGTTAACAGTTTCTGGGATAGAATGTCTTAATATTTTGAATTTATTCATTTCAGTCGCATCCATTCCTGCCCAAGTATTTTCCATCGAAGTTCCATGTGCAGTCCCAATTTCTTCTAATTGCAACATTTTTTCTTCCATATTGTCTTCAGTATATGATATTTCGATGAATACAATTACATTTGCATGGGGCGGAAAAGATGGCACAGGAAGACTCTGAGGATTCTCTTTTTGTTTATTACGAAGTAGGCTAACAGCATTTGGATCAAAATATTCCATGAATTCTGGATTAAGAGAACTATTACGAATATCTTCAACAAAACCAATTGCTTCATCTTCACTAGGAAGGAATACTACTAGTGCCATAAGAGTAGGTTTTTGATTAAGAGCAACCTCAATTTCAGTAATAACTCCTAAAATGCCTTCAGAACCAATGATTAAATCAATTATATCCATTTCAGGCTTAGAATACAATCCTGCAGCATTTTTACAATCAGGCATTGAGTATGAAGGAATTTTTACGCTAGTTTGGGTATTATTTGACCATAAAAGTTGAAAAGTTCCCGATGGTGAGACATAATTTGTTCCACGTTTGATTTCAAGAACATCTCCATTCGAAAAAACCATCCGTAATTTACGAATCCATTTGCGTGTCGGACCATATTTGAATGAAGCTGCACCCGAGGCATTAGTAGCTACAGTCCCTCCTAACCATGCTGTCATCTCGGTTGGGTCTGGAGGGTAGAAAAAAGAATTAGGAATTTTTAGAAAATTATCTATTTCTTCAGAATTCTTCAAAGATATTCGATCAGTTTGCTTCAGTTCAATGAATTGCCGAATTTCTTCAAGAGTTACACCAGGTTCTGTAGATAGACGCCATTCTTTAGATTGCTCTTCAAAACGGAGATCTAAAATTTGATTCATTTTCTCTAAGGATACTAAGAAACCTCCATGTGGTACTGACCCAGCTGTTAGTCCTGTTCTAGCTCCTGCTATCGTAACAGAAATATTCTTTTCAAAGGCATCTTTCAGAACAGAGGCGACTTCATCTTCGTTTTTGGGAAAATAAATAACATCAACAAACCCTTCACCATATCTCGATTCATCAGTTA
>JAEOTI010000601.1 GCA_016839955.1 Candidatus Hodarchaeota archaeon
AGTTAACATTCTATTTGTTGTGAGTTAACACTCGGGTTTTAATGGTTAGAGTTAACATATTATAAATGTCTGTGGAATTAAATAGCGTAATATAATATTTAGAGAGCTAGTTGATCTTATAAATTATTTTTACTGTTTTCTTGGCAGTTTACGAGATTTCCTTCTAAATTCTCAGATTTAGAATTCATTAGCAAATGATTACTATTGTATCATCCTAGAAAATCTTGGTTGATATCTTGACTACATAATTTGTTGGGAGTTTAAAGAATTGTTTTTTTCTTTTTGTTGGGAGTTTAGAATGCCAAATTGACGCTGAAATAGTCTTAATTATACCAATCTTTCTGGAATTAAGCAATAGCTTCATATTGCTTTGTTGCTGAATTTTTTGTTATTCCAAATTTTTTTGTGAGGATTTTTGTTACTGCTGAAGGGGGAACACAGACTCTTAATCCGCTCCAGTTTCGTGCAGAATATTTGGAACTTCCACCACTCTGTGCGGTCTTTACTACAAGTCTAACGTTTTGCAAATCATCGATTTTATTTGAATAAGAGGAGGTACTTTGAGCAGAATGGCCCAGTGTTTTAGCTACAGCACGATATTCTGTATAGGCTGCAGTGTAAGGAACCATATCTAAGTCTGGTAAATAATCATCTTGAATTTGGGCTAGACTGTACAAAATAATTTGGGTGTCGTCCGCTAGTTTCATGATTTGTTCTTCCCAGAGTTCTAGTTGATCTTCTTCGGTGACTTCCTTCGCATGCTCAATAGTTACTTTAGATGCTCCTTGAATGTCTGCAAGAACTCCAGAAGCACGTAAATTTAGTATTGCTAAGCGAATATCTGCTCCGACTGCTGCTACATCATTAGCAATGTAGTCAATTGCTGCTTTATCTATTGCATTGGTGTGAAAAGCATGTTCTGCATATAGTTCAAGAATCTCCTTCATTTCTTCTTTCGTGTAATCCCCTAGAATTACTGGCTTACATTTGTGCACTCGAGATTTGGTCTCTTTAGTTAATTTTGCCTTCAAATTTTCTCCTGTCGTAATAAAAACCCATGCCACTTTTATTCTCGGCATGACGACATTGGCTTCCATATCAACTAATGGGAGAATAAATTTTCTATCTAATCGTTTGATGTTCGTTGTTGTTTCCACAACTTGCATGTTATCAAGAAAAATTATCCAAGCATGAGGATCACGGTCTAAATATCCTACAAGAGTATTAAGTGCATCATCAAAGGTTAAGCAGTTGAAACCAGGTTCAAAATTCTCTCGAATAATAGTTTTAATAACCTTGACAGGCGAAAGTTTCCGACAGTCAACATATAGAGCGTCGATTCCTCTCTTCCCTAGTTCTGGAAGTCGTTTTTGGAAAAAATAAGCTATTGAATACGTTTTCCCTGAGGCATGCAATCCTGAAAGGAAGGCATGAAAAATATCAGGTAACTTTTTGTCTTGTGGCTCTAATCCTTCACGAAAAAGTTGTTGTTCTAGTTCTTGTAGTGCTTCTTGCCGACCCACCAATTTATCGAATACATGCGTTTCGTGAAATAATTTTGTGATTTTAAGAATGGATTTATCCTTAAATACGGTCATAGGATTTCAACACTGCTCAAAATGGTTATTAAAAGGTTGTTAGAGAATTTGTTTTGGAATTTGATTTCGGAATGTGTTTGAAGATTTTGTTGTATAATATTACTAAAACATTGTTAAAAAGTTTTTGTTGTGAGTTTACTTTATGTTTGTTGTGAGTTTAACTTTTTTTGTTTTAAGTTAAGTCTTTGTTTGTTGTGAGTTTACTTTATGTTTGTTGGGAGTTAATATCTTTTTGTTGGGAAATAAGCCTTCTAGAAAGGTTTTTAAAGGAATTGGTTTTTTAATAAGATTGTTTTCAAATTTCAAGACCGATGGTGGTCGTATTGGCTAATCTAAGCCCAAGCCAATGAGAACGCCTGTCAATCTTGCTGGATGAATGAGTAATTTGCAAGCAATACATTCCGAAAATCTGGAAAGGAAGCGTGAAAACTTCGAGACCAGTACGCGGAAGTATCCTTGGATTCCTGATCCTGTTACCATCTACGACCTTATCCCCAATATTGATAATGTGTGGGATAAACGAGTTAGGAGACTCATTGAACAGTCAGTTCATGAGGATCTTCAATATCTGAACAGTCCCAAAAAACGAGACGGGAGATTTAAATCAAAAAAGGAACAGTTTGGATACATTCGGGCTATGAAGTTAAAATATAGGAATCTTAACTATTTTCTTTCTGATTTTGAAGATATTTCTGAGGAGGAATATGATCTCTTTTCTTACTTCCAACTTCTCTTGGAAAAAGAAGAAAACGCAGCTTTTACCATCAAAACGCTCACTGATGATCTCAAGCCATTATATGCTAATGACGAAGGCGCTCGTAGTCGAACTGTTCGTCAGATCAAGGATGTTTCCAACACTCTTGAAAAACATGACATTCTCAAGATGGAATGGATTACAAAGAAAACGTTCCCTAAATTGGATCGTGAAAGCCCCATCATGCGTAATACTCGAATGTTTTATCCTGGATGGATTGAGGATGAAACTGAGGAGAAGGAAAGAGCCTGTAGAAGAGTCTTAAGACAATACCATTGGTTTTTTGAGAACCTAGGATGTCCCAAAAAGAAGGAGGATATCCAAGATCAGACTCAGCTTGATCCTTCAACATGGATAGATGATTTGACTCCCAAGATCCTTAAGAATCGCCTCAAAAAGTTCTTAGAAAGCGAAATCGATGATGCACTTGATTTCAAGAATGTCAAACGCAAAGAAAAAGTGCAAGAAAAGCTTCTTACCAAGGTTCAGGAAGCTATTGATCGATGTCAGGATCCAAAATTAAGACAAGAAAAAATCGAACATGCAATGGAACAGGTCGTTCCTCAACTTTTAGACCTTAAAATAATGAAAGAAGGATTCATGGATCGTTTTAAAATTCTAATAACATCTTTTGATGAGTATACTCGTGAACTTAAAGCCGGAGCAATTCTAGATCGTGATGCAAAACAACTTTTAGTTGGAAAATCAGGTGTTGCTTTACCTATTGGGGAGGAGAAATAATGACAATGACTTTACCTGTGCATTTAAACGAAAACGACGTGACTAAACTCCTTAATCAGGTAGCAAGCGAGCTCAACAAACCCTTCTTGGATCAACCAATCTTTTTTGTCCGTGAAGATATTCTTGAGACTCTTTATCCTTTAATCGATGTAGAGTCTCTAAAGTTCAAGTTAGATGTAATCCAATCTGCAATTGTGGCTTGGGGGTTTCTCGCGGTTGATGGGTTCCACGACGAGAATAATCCATGGGAATTTGACGTTTATTTTCCTCATACCATTAGAATCGCAAATTTACCTATTTTCCATCAGCACCGTACACAAGGAGGGGAAATTCAAGGCATAGCTCGCGTTGTTTCACGATTATTTCCAAATGTAAAGCTTGTTGAAGCCGAAATTCTGGATAGTTCCGTTTTATATGCCAATGGCCATGCCATTAGCACCTTTGCACAAATTTCTCTGCCTATGTCTCCAAGTGTTGTTTATATTGATGTGTTGCCTTCTGAATGATGATAAATGCCTATAAAATACGACTTAACCAAAATCTGTGAATGAAATTGATATAGAAGGAGATACTGCTTGTGGATATTAAAGGGCGGTTTAATAGTTTTTTAGAACGATTTGAAGATAAAGATGGTCATTTAAAATATCATACTGCAATCAAAAACCTTGAACAGCGGGGCCGGCGTAGTTTATATATCGATTATGCCGATCTCCTTCTCTTTGATCCTAGATTGGCCGAGGAACTTTATGTTAGTCCCACCGATGCTCTTTCTGAGGGGATTGAGGCGCTTAAAGAAAGACTCGCCGTAGTCAATCCTAATTACATGCAAAAAGCTGCTCGTTTCCATCTTCGTATCACTAATCTGACTGATTACGTTCCTATCAGGCGCCTCCGTGCAAAGCAATTTGAACTCCTTACGTCTGTTCAAGGTATTGTTTATAGTGCCTCCGAGGTCAAGAGTATCATCGTTATGGGAGCATTCAAGTGTGTCAGCTGTGGGGAAGGGCACGATGGGGGGTGGTACAAGGACTTCAAGGACGGAATTTTCAATCCTCCTTACCAATGTAGAAATGATATGTGTCAAAGAAAGGGTTCTGTTCAATTGATCGAAGAAAAATCAGAGTTCATTGATTTTCAAACACTTACTATCCAAGATAAACCCGAAGATATTCCTCCTGGACAAATGCCCACAAGTTTGACCTTAGTACTCCAGGATGATATCGTGGATCTTGTCCGACCTGGTGATCGAATCACAGCTGTTGGGATATTAAAACCTAAAATTATCCAGCAACTTAAGAAAGGACGTCAATTAGTGTATAGCAAAGCGTTTCAGGTTGTATCCACCACTAGAGAACTAGATGATGAAGTTGAACTGACTATAAGCGATGAAGAAGAAGACAAATTCAAAAAGTTTACACAGGATCCGTTCATCGTTGAGAAATGCATTCATTCGATCGTACCCACACTTCGTGGAAATAACCTGATGAAAGAAGCTATCTGCTATGTGTTATTCGGTGGAGTTCCATATACCAGTGCTGAAGGGGTGCGGATGCGAGGTGAATCTCATGTTTTGTTCTTGGGCGATCCTGGCACTGGGAAAAGCGTTGCCTTACGTGCAGCAGCTGAACTTGCTCCTCGTGCCGTCTTTTCCAGTGGAAAGGGCAGTAGTGCTGCAGGATTATGTGGAGCGGTCATCAAGGACCCTGAAACAGGGGAGTGGATTCTAGAAGCAGGAGTACTAAGCATTGCTTCAGGGGGGATGGCTATGATAGATGAATTCGAGAAAATGAGCGTGGAAGATCGTAGATCGGTTCATGAGCCCATGGAACAGGGTTTCATTAGTATTGCTAAGGCAAACATTCGAGCACAACTCAACGCACAAACCAGTATTATTGCTGCTGGTAATCCTCGACGTGGCCGATGGAATCCCTATAGAGATTTAGCTGACAACATTAGTCTAGACCCTGCAATATTATCACGCTTTGATTTAATTTTTATCTTGGAAGATACTCCAAATCCTTTTGCAGATGAACAAAAAGCACGCCATGTCACTAAGCTTCGGAGAGCGCGGGAACAACCAGAGCAACCAGTTATTCCCCACAATTTACTAAAGAAGTATATTCATTATGCTCGCCAAAATTGTTTTCCTCAACTGTCAGATGAAGCTGAGGAGCGTTTAGTTCAATATTATCTTGAAATGCGTAAAAAAAGTCAGAAGATCACGGAAAAGGGAGCAGTTTCCCCCATTGCGATTACTTTAAGGCAATTGGAAGCGTTGATCCGTTTGTCAGAAGCACGTGCGAAGATCTGCCTAAAAGATACAGTCACACTTGATGATGCTGTGGCTGTTATTAGATTATTCGATGCTTCCTTAGAGAAATATGCTTTAGATAAGGAAACAGGG
>JAEOTI010000602.1 GCA_016839955.1 Candidatus Hodarchaeota archaeon
ACTGGGATGATTGTGAAGGCTAATAAGAATATTAGAATTCTGATGAAAATCCATGTTGTCCTAGTTTTATAGTGGAAACGCAAAATTGATCCTCCAACTCTATGCTTTCTAATATTAGTTTTAAGGCATCTAATGGAACTCTTTCAGCTTATTACAATCTATGCAAACCTTGAATAATTCTATTTTTTAAATTCGCATCATAGGAATTTTATGTAATAAAACGTGCTTTGTCTGAAATCAGATTAGGTTACTTCAATTCTGAAATAAAGTTTTAATTCAATAAAAAAATCTCAATGTAAGCAATTTTATTACAGAAATCATTTCTAATGGATTAAAATCTTCAATTTCTTTAAAAAATTCTATTTTTTCTTTTTTTTTCAAAAAATTAAAGTTTTTATAAATTTCAGGTCTAATCTGATTAGAAAATTTCTTAATTTTTGAATAATGGAAGTAATTTCAGGAATGAATAAGGACAAATAGAAAAAGTTCCATTTTCTAAGATTCTAAATTCGATAAACTGAAGAATGCTTCGATTCTATACTAATATTAATTGTTTCTCTCATTTACGATTAAATTTGTAACATGTTACTAGGAAATTTGTAGAAGGATTTTTAGCAGTTCATTAAGCGAAGGTTTGTTTGACACCTAAGATAAATTAAGATGAATACTTTGCTAGAATATTTGCTAGAATAATCGTTATTAACATGCTAAACTATTGCAAGTTAAATGTTTACCACTATCATATTAGATAAATACCTTCAACGCTAAAATTGGAGATAGTTTCAGAATGGAATTAAAACGAGAGTCTGAAGGGGAACTAATAACCGGAATAATTGTTACTGTGTTTGAGGATTTTGGTCCTTCAGTTATCTATAATGCCTCTCCTTTGTCAGAAAGCCAGGCTTTTAATCTTGCAGTTAAAGGTATGACAACTGTTGGCGACAGTGAAGAAAAAGAGGTCTATGGCCCATTTCCAGTCCCAGAAGTTGATAACCTACGTACCTTAGCTTTTATGTTTAATGTTTCTTCTAGCTCATCGACTGACTCACGGATACGTGAATTTGGGCGTCCTATTGTAGTTTGGTTAATTTTTCGAGCTGAAAGGAAAAGGAATATTCTTCACGCTGCGGGTCTCCTCCAAGGATATTTATCGGGATTAGTCGACAAAATTAGAGGAGAGGAAGATCTTACTGACGTAAAATTAGCCCAAATTAACGAAAAATTAAAGGACATGTTGGCTTCAATAAAAATTAGGGTGTATGGCTTAATGCCATCAGGCGAGTTTCTTGAATTTGTTGATGATAGTTTAATTCCAACCTCCGAAGTACTACTTATAGCTGATGGCCAAGAAAAAATGTTGTACATCTTGTTTCACGATCCGCATGTTAAACCAATGAACAAACGAATAGCTATGTCGAAAGCCAAAGAAATCAATAAAGAAGCTTGGCGATTTTCTCTTACAGAACATCCAGTCGAAGACCCAAAGGAAATTAATCGATTATTAAATCTCTATAAGATTATGCAGGTACGTGGATAAAAAAGAGAAAAAAAGAAGGTCAATTAGGTCTTCATAGGCTAATTAACTTAACTATTCTATTCCAATTATCTTATAAACATCTTTTTGATTACTTAGAACTTTTTGAGAAATGGTTTCATATAAACTAGCACCAGTTGAGTCTATTCCAACTACCATTGGGCCAAAATTATTTACTTCAAAATGCCAAAACGCTTCAGGAGTCCCTAAATCTTCCCAATAAAGGGCTTTCACTTTCATGCTTTTTGCTGCTAAAACTGCTGCGCCACCAGTAAAAGCAAGATAAACACAAAGAAATTGTTTCATGGCCTCTGCAGTTTTCCTTCCCATTCCTCCCTTTCCAATTACCGCTTTAATACCAAATTTTTCTATAAACTCTGCTTCAAAGATATCCATTCTAGTAGAAGTCGTTGGTCCAGCAGCTATAACTTCCCAATCACCATTTCTTTTCCGTACAACTGGTCCACAATGGTAAACAGCTAATCTTTTGACTGGAATCGGTAATTCTCTTCCCTCGTTGTAATATTCTAAGGCCCTTTCATGAGCTTCATCTCTGCTTAGAAAAATATCTCCAGAAAGATAGACTGTATCGCCAATTTTCAGTTGACGAATGTCCTCATCAGATAGGGGTGTATTTAAATAAAAATCTGCCATTTTATTAACTCCATTATTTCTTTTTGTGTGTTAAGAACTCTACTGTTCCGTCCTCAGAGATTTCAGCGGTAGCTCTACGAGCAGCCCAACATTGGATTGCTACTCCAACAGGTAGAGTTGCTGGATGTCTCATATTGTAATCAACTTTAACATCGAGGGCAGAAAAGTTACCTCCAACACCCATTGCTCCAATTCCTGTCATATTGATTGCTTTTAGAAGTTCTTTTTCCATATCTGCTATCTCGTTCTCAGGATGTCGTTCTCCAAGAGGGCGAAGAAGTTGTTTTTTAGCCAATTTCAAAGCAATATCTGCTCCTCCACCAATTCCAACTCCAACAATAATTGGAGGACATGGTTGAGCCCCTGCATTAATGACAGTGTCAATAACGAATTTTTTTACACCTTTTAGTCCTTGACCAGGTTTAAGCATGCCAAGAGCGCTCATATTTTCTGAACCACCACCTTTGGGGAAGGCTGTGATCTTGATCTTGTTTCCTTTGACAATATCAATGTTAATAAATGGTGCTCCCCTGCCTAAATTAAAACCTGGGTTTCCACCGACAATTGGATTGACAGTGTTAGGTCTAAGTGGGATCTCTATTGTTGCTCTCTTTGTTCCACTTTCAATAGCCCTTTTCAGATCTTTAACATAAGATAGCAGTTCTTCTCCAACTTCAATATAAAAAATTGGATAACCTGTGTCTTGACACATAGGAGTTGTTTCTTTAAAGGCTAATTCAAAGTTTCTAACAATTGCATCTAATTGGGTTTTAGCAGCAGGACTTGTTTCATTCTCCATAGCAATTTTCAAGGCAGAACTCACATCAATTGGTAATTCTGTTGCTGCAAACCTTAATAATTGTACAATAACTTCTTCAAAGTCCATCTCACATAAACTCCAACGATTTTTGATGAATTCAGCATATCTCATCTTCTGTAATTACCTATTGGAAACGAGTTAAAAATTTCTTTTAGGAGTAATCTCCCCAGTGGATATTAGTAGAATATGGTGTGTAACTACTTGGAACGGGTTTTTCTTCCCCCCTAAGCTTTTTTAAAATTATAAACTCATCAATTGACGTTTTTCCAACTGATGGTTGTGAAATGCCAACATATAGCCTACATATTCTGTTTCTAAATCAGAATAAGTGGAGACATTTTTTAGATAGTGAACGAATGTAATATTTGGTGATCTAATTGACGTTTGATCAGTTTGGAAAGGGGCGGGTAGTTGATAGCAAGATGGTTCAAACAGGAATTGATGTCTTAGATCAACAGGGATTGTTTTTTCCAAAAAATAGCCTTATCCTTCTCCTCGGAGATCCAGGTTCAGGTTTTGACATCTTTTTACACCAACTCCTTATTTCTCGATATCGACAGGGAGGGGAAATTCACTATATTTCTCTTGATAGGCCACGGGAGGAAGTGTTATACGACCTTTCAACATATGCATGGGACGCAGAGGCAAGTATGTGGGAATTTAAAGATTTATCACCCTCGGCTAAGAAAGAAACGAGTATTCTTACATGGGATACAGATCCAGTGAATGTGTTAACCCATGAATTAATTCGAACAATTGCTTCAGTAAAAGAAAAAGCAAAGGAAGAAGAAAGAGAATTAATTTTAGATACGGCAATTAATTCAATATCAGCGGTATTACTAGAAGCTAAAATAAGTTCTATTTTAGGTTTTATTAATGAATATCGAGGTGCAATTAAGGATACTAATGGTCTCCATTTCGTAACTTGCGTGAAAGGAGTTCATGGTATTGAAACAGAAAAAATCCTCTCACATTATGTTGACTGTGTTATAGAGTTTACAACGCAATTTCAAAGAGAAGAAATTCGACGTGCTATGGGAATTATTAAAATGCGAGGGGTTATTGTTCCACCACGTGCAGTCTTTCCTCTAGAGTTTACATCTGAAGGAATTTTACCTAAAACAACCTCTTCAATTATTTAGATATCGTCTTCATACTCCAGATCATCCTTTTCTTGTAGATTAGCATGAACCCAATCTTTACGATACTCATCCAAGATTTTTTCTACAAAATGCTTGTCTTCCTCAGATTTTTTCTCTTCTACGACTGAAATCTTTTCTTTTTTCCGGATTTCATCAAGAATTAAGTTTTCTTGTTTCCTAATTTCACATTCAAGTGGAAATTTTTCGATAAGATATAAACCTCCAAGATCATCTACAACCAACTTATGGTCTCTTTCTCTATAACCAAACTGAACAATTGGTAATTCTAAAACTGGAATTGCTAACTTTCTAAACTCTTTAATAGCTAAATGTGACATTTCGGAAGCGTCAGGGGGTATTATTACCGCTCGAATTCCTTTAGCAACCATACGATCTGCAGTCTTACTTCCACCACCAGAAGGATCCAAAATAAGAATCACATCATTAGTAGAGATACCAATAGATTTTTCGAGATTGTCGATTTCCTGATCAACAAATTTTGAAAGACTTTTTAGGAGAATTGTGTCTCCCCGTTCCCAGATTGCTTTAACACGTTGAAGAAATGAAACTTGTAGATTAAGCTCTTTAAATTTTCTTTCTTTTTCCTTATTTGATTCCTTTAATCGATTGATCTCCTTATTTTTTTCAAAGATTTTTCGGTCTTTATCGATTTTTTGAGACTGTTTCCTTTTCAATTTGTTTAGCTTTTCAAAAAAAAGTTCTTTTTTACGTTCGGTTTCAACTAGTCTTTCCTGATAAAATGTTATTTCTCCCTGGAGTTGCTGAATTTTATCGTCCTTTTTTTGGATAATTTCTAAACGTGACTTTAGTTTTTCCATAAGTTCTTCTTTCGATTCAGTGTGTAAAGATTCATCAATAGTCTCTTGAATATTATATTGTTGATCTAACTGATTAACAACGCCTTCAATACTTTGTCCGAGTATAACTTGTCGTTTAATTTCTTCAATTGATGAAGTATATTGTGGATACCGTTCTAATATCACTTTTTCAGTTCTTTGTAAAGAGTGAGAAATCTTATCCAAAGCACTTAAAGCAGCAAAGAGACTATCGCGATCATGAGAAGTTTTACAAAAATCTCTGTATTGTTCAGTCCTCTGCCTTTTTTCTGAGACAGAAGTTTCCGCTTGCTCTGGGGAAACAATCACTGCCCCTAAAGTACGCCCTATTTTCTCAACAAGTCCTGGAATAGGTTTTACATCTGCAGCAACTATCACTGCTTTTCCAAATTCACTGATTGCTCGAATAATTGCGGAAGTAGAGAATTCCCGTTTCGAATTAACCTTCAAAACATTTCCTTTCAAGTCAATAATTGCTAAACCAACTGTCATTCCTGGGTCTAGTCCAACAATTAAATTTTGTGTCTTAGCTTTGCTTATTAAACCAGTAGACGAGGATGATAACGGAATAAATTCCAAACTGGATTTAGGAATATGATTTATCGATATTCGTGCCAAATCAGTCTCTAATTTTCTCATTGAAGACTTGATATGGAATAAATCATCTTCATAATTTATCTGTACAAAAAAGACAGATCTACGACCAAATTCATCATAAAGGTCATATTCATACTCATTTGATTTTAAAAATTGGTTAAATGCTCGTGTAGTTCGAGCTACGGCAATTTCAATGTTTCTCTGATATCTTGACTGACTCCAACCACCTTGATGTGGTAAAGATCTTCCTCGTGAAACAGTTATCCTCACTTCATCTTCAAATGTTACTACTTTAAATCCTAGGCCAGCTAGGCATAATTTTGCAACAATCTCACTGGTTTCCAAAGGATTAAGTTTAGATTGAATTGCTAAACCTATTGATTTTGCTAAAGTTGAAATTTTAGTATAACCTGTTCTTGGACTACCTGTCACTTGAACTAAGCTACACCCATCTGGTAGTTGTTCAGCAAAGGTCTGAACACCTTTGGGATTCTTAACTATCTCATAAATGTTATCAATGGCAATAAATTTAGTTTTTTCTTGAAAACATAATTCTAAGATTTTTCTTAAATTTAAATCTGGTTTTTTTTCATAAATACTTCCATCTTGCCTAAGTAAAACCATTGCAAATCGAGTTTTCTTGCGACTATCTGGAGATTTACCTGGAAGGATGTCAATTCCCATAATAGTGAATTCTACATTGTTTTCTCTTTGCGAATCTTTACGAGAAAGCATTTTATCCATTATTTGCCTCTCTTATCCCTTTTTTTATATTACTGAATTACCATTCCATTTATAATTAATAATCTAAATGAAATCTCTCTTAAAAGTCGTTATCAATGCAATCTGACCAGATTGATTTAATTAATTCACTTGTTGATGAAAGATTAGCCTTGAAGCGTTTTGTAAAGAAATGACAAATATTCCTTACGTCTCTTTGAAACAGTTCTTTAGATCCCGGCTCTTTTGAGTATAAAAACTGGGGATAATCGAATAATATTGGTTCTAGATTGTCTCTAGTTAACATTATATTAAATTCCGATAAATCTCCATGAATGATATTTGCTTTATTGAATGAAATTGAAATCATTTCAATAATCTCCTCAAATATTTGCTTACTCGTTTTTTCAGTTAGATGCTTGATTTTATTCAGCAAGTCTCCATCAATAAACTCCATTACAATTATATGTCTATTTATTGCTAGCGGCTTTGGAACTCGAATATATGGGCAGAGGCGTGTAAGTCCTTCAAATTCACGTTCTGCTGCTAATCTAGATTCATAAAAATGGGAAATATGTCTACGTTCAGCAATATAACTTCGCTTTCTACGGATTTCACGGAATTCTGCTTTTCCAAGACGATGAATTTTGACAACAAACAATTGTGAATTTTCAGAAGATGCCAAAAAAACATCAGATTCTTTTCCCATTCCGATTTGATCCCCAAAACTATGTAAAATGTCTTGATCTGTCAAGGCTTTTAACGCAAGGACGTCAAAACCATTAAAAGTTAAATCAATACCTTCAAAAGGAAGTTTTTTAGTAGGTTTAACAAGTAAACTGTGTTTGTGAAGGTTTTTTAGCTTTTCATTTAAAAAAGAGGGAGAAAATTTAGTTATTTTCGGTAATAATTCGATTGGTGCATATTCATGCTTCATACGTAATTTTTCGATTGCTCTTAAAATTCGAAAATCATAATTTTCGAGGTTTTTAACTAGGTGGGCAACACGTAATGTCATAGTTTCGGTTTCTCCTACCTTGTTTAACCCCTATATAGTTTTTAAAGATTTATAATTGTCTATCAATTGTGTATTGAGCTATGTACTCTAGAAAATCCCGTGCATCTCCTTTTGGAAGAATGCTTAGACTATCTATACTCCTTTTTTGCCATTTCTTCGCTTCTGAAGTTATGTCGTTGATAACATTCAATTCTTTGTAAATTGAAATCACCTTAGAAATATCGTTAGCGTTCCTATCTTCTCGATTTTTTGTAAAAATAGTTGATAAAATCACTTTTTGTTGCTCATTTGCTTTTTCAAGTGCTCTACACAGAAGTAGTGTGATTTTTCCTTCTAAAATATCTCCACCAATTTCTTTTCCATATTCCTTTTCTTCTCCAACGATGTTTAATACATCATCTTGTAGTTGGAATGCAACCCCAATACCTTTTGAATACTCTTGCAGAGCCTTAAAATGGTCTTCCGAAGTAACACCACCTATTATTGCCCCCGATAAGATACAAGCTTGAAATAAACTAGCAGTTTTTCCCAATAAGATTTCTACAATAGTTTTTTCATCAACAGTATTTGGATCCTTGCTAACTTCGAATTCTAAAACTTGGGCTCGTGTTATAGTAATGAAGCTATTATTTACGAGTTCCAAAATTTTAGTACTTTGTGATTCATCGAGAATTGAGTAGTTTGAGGCAAGGATTGAATATATAACGCCTAGAAGGTAATCAGTAACTAAAATAGTCATGCCTAAGCCAAATTCAATATGCATAGTTGGTTTTCCGCGTCTCATATCAGAATCGTCAACAATATCATCATGAAGCAACGTACCATTATGAAGAAGCTCAAATGCTATTGCAGTTGGCATAATTTTCTCAAAATCATCAACACCAAACATTTTAGCAGTAACAAAGACTGCTAGTGGTCTTAACCTTTTACCTCCACGAAGAATATAGTCTTTTAAGATAGGAGTAATTTTCGAATCAGTCCAGTTTGAATTATTCAGGGCCTTTTCGAGATTTTTGTCAATCGTTTGTCTAATTTCAAGCATTTTATCTAACAATTATATCAACTCACACGTAATTGATGTAACATTCAAACGATAATGTCTATGTGACGAATATTTACAGAGTTGTAGGCAGAAAGCCCCCGGTTTCAACTGGGAGATGACTGTTGTATTAAAAGTTTGTCTCAAATTTCAAAAGGGTGTCTGTAAGCCTTTTAACCACGAAAAGTTGAATTTAAGATAATCCATGTAATGGCGAGAGGTTGGTAGACGATGGCTTCCACCCTAGCAAAGAATAATAAGATTGCTACTACGTTGAAAAGCACAAGAACCCGTCGCCAGACCCAATGCTGTCGCGTCTATGAGTTAAAAATTAATCGTTCGAAGTTGAATCAAACAAGCCGTGATCATTTACGAAGACTTTTTCTTGAGGCAAAATGGTTCTATAATTGGGTTTTAAGCCAGTCTGATCCTTTTGCAGTCGATATAAAGATTGGTACAGTTCCGGTAAGAATTGGTGACCGTTTTGAGAATCGTGAGCTGTGTTGTCTCTCTAGTCAGATGAAACAAGCGTTAGTCACTCAGATTCAAACAGCAATCAAAACTTTAGCGAAGCTCAAGAAAAAAGGGCAAAAAGTTGGTAGACTTAAATTCAAACGGTTTATAGGTTGTATTCCTCTCAAACAGTATTTGAAAACCCATCAATTAGACTTAATCTGTCATAGAGTCAAACTTCAGAAACTCAAACAACATCTAAGGGTGCATGGTTATCAGCAATTTCCAACTGATGCAGAATTCGCGAATGCCCAAGTATTCACCCGACATGGCAATTATTACATTCATATTGTCACTTACCAACCACGCTGTTCCCGACCGTGCAATGATGCTCCCCTACACGCGATTAGGATCGATGGGGGACTTCAACAGCAACTCACCTTCTCGAACGGTGTTACTGTTGAGTATCGCGTGCCGTTTCCGAAGCGAATTCGACAGCAATACCGCTATTTCAGTAGAAAACGAAAAGGTAGTCGGAATCGCTGGAAAGCCCGACAGAAGCTCGAAAACCAATTCCGGAAGCTCACGAATATCAAAATCGATATTCGTAATCAACTCGTGGCGTATCTCTGCCGTAATTATGGAATTATTTGTTTTCAGGATGAAAACCTTAGTGCCTGGCATCGGTTGTGGGGTAAGAAAATGCTCGATCTCTCGCTCGGAGCATTCTTTCGGATTCTCGCAGAACGAACCCGAACTCCGATTGAAATCGACAGGTTCTTCCCGTCCACACAACACTGTTCGGACTGTAACCACCGTCAAAAACTCACGCTTGATGAACACCGCTATAATTGTCCCGTTTGTGGACTCACGCTAGATCGGGACTACAACGCGGCAATTAATCTCCTGTTGGAAGGCTTGAGGACAGCGCCTTTCCACGATCCGGAACAGATCGTTGAGATGCCTGTGGAGACCAAGACCACTACGCAGCGCATGATGGATGTCTTTGATCGTCTGGCTTACGTTCGCGCAAGTCTCGTCGAGGAAGCAGGAAGTCCCTCAATTCTTTGAGGGGTAGTTCATTTAATTAGAAAATCATGATGGATAAATGATATCTAATGAGGACATACATAGGTTGGGTTCATGGTTTATGTCCCTGGAAGGAATATAACTGGGCCTTTACGTTGCAGGGTTTATGTGTCAACTACTTTGAACTTAGAAAGCATCCAAAAACCCTGAAACACATTCTTAAGAATGGAATTAGACCTTATTTAGAATTTGAAGCAGAAATTTTACTTGATTCAGGAGCTTATCCTGCTTGGAAGTCCTCTGCGAGCTTATCTGTAGAAGAGGTCGCTGATTTCTATAAAAAGATTGAGGAGAAAGAACCAGACATTCTCAAAGTAAATCTTGATGTTATAGATCAGGATAATGGAGAGCAGCTGTCTTTAAAAAACTACCAATATTTGAAACAATGTGGTTTAACCGTTTTGCCCGTGATTCATATAGGTGAATCAGTTGAAAGTTATCCTGAGAGCAGCTGGCTAGGAGTTGGAGGAGCTGTTCCGGTCATTCGTACAATTAGAGGTAAACGTCACTTTCTTGAATTTATAAATAGTATAAAAAGAAAGAGAAATTGTAAAATTCATATTTTTGGGGTGGCAGGCCCAACAATGATCCCAGCACTAGAAATTTTAGGAGTAGACAGTGGAGATTGGATGGGTTGGCGAATTTCAGCTAGCATGGGCTCAGTACAGCTCCCAACAAGGCAAGTCCATATTACGTCACGAGATGCAAATAAATGGTCAAAAAAGATCAGAGAAGCAGAAATAGAAGAATATATTCAACCTTCTCCTTTTACTCTAAAAGAGCTTAAACAAAGTTTTGTTGCTCGCGCTTTGTTTAATCTCTGGATTTGCCAAGAATGTGCTCATGGAACTTTTAGTATAACGAATAACTGGACAAAAATGGCACAGGAAGTTCTTGCATCCTAGAGACTTAATTCATCAGAGGATAGGGGACAACAACCAAAAATAATTTTTAAAAAACCTTTTCTTCTAAAAGATCAATTATTCTCGCTGAAAGGTCTTGAAAAGTTACTTTAATAATTCAGTATAAATCAAAGAAGAATATAGTTGAATGGCCCAACGTGAGTTAAAATGATTCACAAGATGTTCATGCTATTAAAAAGAAGATTTCTTGAACGTCGTGCAGTTTCTCCAGTTCTTGCAACTATAATAATCTTTGCAATTATAATAGTGGGGATTATGATCGCAGTTGTACAAGTAATGCCAGAAATTGAACGTATGAAAGCAAGGTCAACAATTGAATCTGTGGAATCAGGATTTCTTGAACTTGATGAAGCAATTCTTGAATTAATTGCAGAGGGATCCTATGGTTCTGGAAGCTCACTGACAGGATCATCACGTATTGTTTCTATTCATACTCCACAAGGAACAATCGGAGTTGAATCAGGATTAAGGTTCAATATGTGGTTTCTGGATGATTTAAACCAAAAAATAGAATTTGAAAATGAAACTACATCTTTCATTGAGAATGTAATTTATCGAGAACAAATGGGACAAGTTGATTACCAAATTAACACGAATTATAAATTTCTGCCTGCTGGAAAAACACGATATTTAACTGGAACTAGCCCTGATACAAAAAGAGACCATGTATTAGTTTCTGGCTTCTTTTCGGGTCAGTCTACAGAAGATATGTCTCCAACAAATCTTACCCTCTCCAGGGAGGAAAAAGGTGGTATTCAACACATTTCGCTAGATTATCGCATTAGAATAAGAATCTCATATGAGTCTGAAATTAAGCCAACATTACGATTCGATGTAATCCTAATCAAATTGATTGGTGATTCTAGTCAAAGTACTCGACAGTACGAGCGTGTGAAAACGCTCAAGGCCCAAATTATATCGAATATGAAACCAATACTTTATAATTCCTCAGTAATTACTTCAAGCTCGATTAGTCTTCGTTGGAGTTCACTTACAGGTGCTTCAGTTACAGGAACAGAAGTTTGGAGTAGTTCTCGGATTCCAGGGCTTCCAATTTCATCCTTGTCTCTTGAAGTTCGCCCAGTAATCTTTGAAGTAATGATTTCTTAGCGTAAAGCAAGAGCATTATGGGTTGACTAATTTGAAAAGAACAAAGTGTATTAGAAAAAGAAATTTTCACCAAAAATTGAAGAATCGTCGTGGTCAAGCCCAGTATTTGACAGTTATGCTTCTATTTAGCCTAGGTCTAGTTATGGTTGTTGGTGTGAACTTTCTCTTTGAGGAATTAACTGATTCTGTGCAAGATAATGTTGCTCGAGATAAATTGATTTCTATTGTGAATACAGTTGAAGATAAGATTTTTCAAGCAATAGACATAGGTCAACAAACCGGAAATGACGTCATTGTCCAGATGAAAATTGATTTACCAATTTCGATTGGTTCTGTGTATCATTATGAGATCCTTCTGAGCAATACGACTTTCTCAGATTGGTCATTAGTTGGACATGTAATTGATTCCACTACAACAATCGAATTCAGCACAAATTTCCGTATTAATGGGGAAATTTTAATCATGGGAGGAAGTTTTATGAGTACATCTTCAAATCACTGGATTATCTTTCGTTCTGGAGTTCATTCACCATTCACGAAAGATTTTTGCCAATTAATCGATGAATAATCATCATACTCGAAAATCTAAAAATTGAGTGTAAGAATCCTTACTTGTAGATTTACATTTCACAAGAATCAATATTTATATTAGATAAATCAAAACTAACTTGAGAGTTTAATGTCAAAGGACTTAATCTACTAAGAAGAATCTAGCAACACGTTGGTCTTGATTCACGAATACAATATTACTCAAAGACAAACATGTAGTATTATCAAAGTAATGGTGAAATTCTATGGCTATAGGTGGACAAAGTTCATCGTTAATACGAGAAACATACCCCTTAATACCTCCATTCGCATATGCGTTAATTCAATCTGACCCTGAGACACAAGAAATAAAGTACACTGTTGTTGAAGTTCCTTTAAACTCAAAGGAAGAAGAATATGCGAAGATGATCTCCGATCTTTTAATAGAAGAGATAGATGTCGATTTTGAGATATTTAAAGATAGAGAAAAAGCAAATGACTACTTACGTTCCAAAATCATGGAAATTGTAAAAAAATTTGGAATAAAAGTTGATGAGAAAGGCTTTGATAAAATTCTTTACCACCTTCAAACAGAATTTCTAGGATTCGGTAAAATTGAACCTCTTCTTCGAGACCACTCAATTGAGGATATTTCATGTGATGGAGCTGAAATTTCTGTTTATGTATGGCATCGGCTTCATGAAAGTATCCCAACAAACATTTCATTTGCTACTCATACTGAACTAGATTCATTTGTAATCAAACTTGCTCAGCGAGCAGGCCGGCATATTTCTGTTGCTAATCCTCTTCTTGATGCAGCATTACCTGATGGATCTCGAATACAACTATCATTGGGCAAAGAAGTTACCATGAAAGGATCTACATTCACTATCCGAAAATTCAGATCTGATCCTATGACGATTTGTGATATGGTCTCTTTTAACACAGTAGATGAGCAGGTTGCCGCTTTTGCCTGGTTTGCATTAGAATATAGAAAATCTATATTAATCGCGGGAGGAACAGCGGCTGGAAAAACCTCAATGTTAAATAGTTTAGCAATGCTTATTCGTCCTGGTGC
>JAEOTI010000603.1 GCA_016839955.1 Candidatus Hodarchaeota archaeon
AGTCGGCCCATGATGCTTTTTCTGATTCAACTAGCAATTTCATTAGGGTAGATAAATCTTTAGGTGGTAATGAAGACCAGGATTGATCCATATTAACTAAATCAAAGAGAGTAACCATTTCATGACCATTCTGAAATGAATACTCAAAAATTTCGTCCAAAAATGAATTTAGTGTTTTCCAATATAATCTCAGTCGTGTTTTTTGAGTATCCCACCATATAGCCCTCTCTTGCTCAATTAAGTGCTCCGAAATTGCCTCCATTTGGGGTTGTGATAGCTTTTTCTTTAGAATTGGATTGGTGAATGGATACACCAGACTAACTTCTTGGATATCGATGATATGCAGGTTTAAAATTCTCCCAAAAGCAAGAAGAAAGTCACCCCATGTTATAAGCCATTGTTGTTTCAGCTCAGGATCCTCTGGGATCATCCATCTCCAAGGTTTTGTAACCCATGGTGGTAGAATTGGTTTTACTTTTGGATGAACCATACCAGGTTCTAATTGAGATATTTTTGCTGATTTTGGGACAGGAGTTTCTGTGATTTTAATTTTTGGAGTAGTTTCAGCAAATGTTCTTTGTATTTTTGGTTTAGGGGTTGGGAGTGTGATTTTCTGATCTGTTTCTAAAGTCTTTTTTCGAGTTACATCTTCCAGTACATTTTCAAGGACATCAACGGAAGAAGGTTTTTTCTCTACTTTTTCCTTTTTTCTTTGCAACTCCGCCATTTATCAACACTCGATTTTTATTCGAAACCTCTTAGTGTACTTATCCGCCGAATTTATCACGCCATTCGTCATATCTTGCTAATTCATTTGGAGCAACGGAGGGTTTAATATGCATCATAGCATTGTGAAAATCATTTGCCTGTGGTGCACGAACCTGAATCGTCATATCACTTAATGCTCCCTCTGCATCGAGTTCTCGTATTGGTTGCATAAGTGCTTCCCGACATAACAATGCTATATCAGCTGCGGTATATCCTCCAGTGATATCTGATAAATCCTTGAAACTGATATTATCATCTAACCCAATCCCTTTTGTATGGATGGCAAACATTTTTTCTCGGGCTTCTCTTGTGGGAAGAGTAATGTATACTCGTCTTTCGAAACGTCTACGCATTGCTGCATCTATGTCCCAAGGTGTGTTAGTCGCCCCTACAGTTACTAATAATTCATCTCCAGTTCCAAACCCTTCGATAGCTTGTAGTAACTGCGTTTTAACCCTTCGCATTGCCTCTCCCTCAGAACTTCCCCCTCTAGTTCCAGCTAATGCATCAATTTCATCAAAGAATATAATTGAAGGTGCTTCTTCTACCGCTCTTTCGTATAATTCACTCACTAACTTTTCAGATTCCCCCAACCACTTACTTATTAGATTAGCCGCACTTACAGAGAAAAATGTCGAATCCACTTCTGATGCCACTGCTTTACATAGATAGGTTTTACCACATCCAGGTGGTCCAAACATTAGAACTCCTTTCCATGGGCGACGAGCTCCCTTGAATAAATCAGGACGTGTCATTGGTAAAATAATTGCTTCACGAAGCGCCCTTTTGGCATTCTCCATTCCCGCTACATCCTCCCATTTTACATTTGGTTTTTCTCTTACAATAACACTTGATATAGCGTCTGAGATTTCATCCTTCTTGGGTGTAGTTGTAGCTGATGGAGTTGGTGATTCTGTTGGTTCAATAATTCCTCTAATCTCTTTAACTCTCAGAATATACTCCATTGCTTTCTGATAATAGAGATTTTTCATATTTGGATCATCAGTAAAATTAATTAGTTTTTGTAGCTGCTCTGCAGCAGAAACGTAGTATCTTACTGATTGTTGAGACTGACCGCTTTGATCAAGCTTATAAGCCATACCTGCATTCTTCTTGGCCGCATCTAATAAAGGAGAACCCATAATTTCAACTCAGAGGTTATTTAATATTTAGAAGGTGGGAGTGGATACTCCCCTCTTGCTTAATTCTTTTTAATCTTCTCTAATTCTTTTTGTAATTCCTGTGATCGAATATCAGGGGATGGAAGCCCAAAATCGACTTTAGCAGCTTTTGAAGCGCTAATTTCACCAAGGATTTTTTCAACAACTGCATCCTCTTCCACATCTGATGTCATCATCTCAAATCCTTCATCCATTGCTTCAGTTGCAATATCTATACGTTCAGTTTCAACTTCCATCTGATTTAAGACACCTTCAAGCTGTGGAATTTTCAATTGTGCATTCATGGAATGAAGTGTTTTAACTACACCTTTGAGATCTTTTCCGATTGCCTGGGTTGCTGCGGCTTGTTCAAGCTTGAATTTAATACCTTTAACTCGACTTGCCATTTGTTGGCAGGCCTGGGCCATATGACGATTTTTAGCTACATCTTTTGCTAACAATCGAGCAGTAGACATATCACCGTCTTCAATAGCCTTTTCTACTTCTTTTAGGATGTGTTTTTCTTCCTTCTGCAGTTTCTTTCGCTGCCTTAACATTCGTTTTTCGACCATTCGAAGACGTACAATCCACTTTCGAGTTGATTGGGTTCCTGTACCGCCACCCTTTAACCATTGTCCAAATCTATCAAATACCATTCTTATGACCTCAAACCCTCTTCAATCTGTCTTCTCATATCATCTAGCTTCTTTTTCTCATCTTTTCGCTTTGACTCAGTTGAGACTTCAGAGGAAATAGGTTCGGTAGATGAGGACACACCGACTTCTGGTTCAGATGTTGAAACAGTACCAGAAGCAAGTTCCGCTTCCAGCTCTGCCATCTGCATGGAGACGCGATCTTCTACCTCCACATCCATTCCGATTTCGGTTATCGAAGTATCGGTTAAGGAATCTTCCATTTCAGAAACCATCTCAATAGAATCCTCTAAAGATAGCATAACTTCCTCTGTTCTTTCAGGAGAAGCCATTTCTATATTTGAATCTATTGCAGTTTGTGCGCTTTCCAATGTTTCTGTAAGAGCCACATTATCGGCAGATATGTCAACAGTATCAATTATTCTTTGTAAATTGGCTACTTTACTATGTGTGTTGGAAATTTGTGTAAGATATAATTCTCGGCGTTTCAGTGCCTGTTGAGCTCCTGCTTTGTTCCCAGCCTTTAAAAGCTGGCGAGCTAAGCCATATTGTTCATCTGACTGCCTTTGATAATTCTTGACCTTTACTTCCATTTGATTTATTGTTCTTTTTAATTTTGCTTTAGTTTCAGTTGAGGAGGAAGGTTTTTTTCCTGTCAAGAAACCTTTAAACCGTTTCAATTTTAAACCACACTCACACTTATCGTTTGTTGTGTTTTTCTGTTATAATTCGTCAAATGCTGACGTTATTTCTTAACCAGTACTATTGATTAAGAGGTCTTTACTTCTATTCTTTTGGGAGGGAATATAAGATTTCCCATTGGTACCCCTTAAAACCCACTAAATCGGTATTAGTGTATTTTAGTGAGTGGAGA
>JAEOTI010000604.1 GCA_016839955.1 Candidatus Hodarchaeota archaeon
AGGTGTAATCTCTGGATTTACATATTTTATTGGTAGAATCTTTTCATAATCCCTTTTTGGGATTGTATAGACAAGATTATCTTTAACAATTTTAAAACCAAAATTCATAAAATCCTGAATGTTTTGAATTTTGATCCTATTACCGTTGATTGTTAAAAAAGAATCGGCAATCTGTTTTCCTTTTTTGTCAAGTCCTAATTGTAGATCTAAGGGAGTATCTACTATATGTTTTCTTGTAATTAGTTCTTGTAATCTCTCCAAATTTAGTTACCGTATTTTTTTATTAATGATTTGAACCAGTCTGGTGTTCTA
This sequence comes from Candidatus Hodarchaeota archaeon, assembly GCA_016839955.1. Next base: position 313 of record JAEOTI010000604.1, read on the forward strand.
TCCCATTCTGGGAATGTCCCAATCAAAGATTCTTCGACTTTTTTTGAGGCTTCCAGATTACCATTATGTGCACTATAAAAGTCTCTTAGTCTTATTTGTGAAAGTCTACTAATTTCAGTCGCAGCTTTTTCATCAAGATCGTACATTGGTCTAAGTGCCTTTTCAATCGCATCAACTTGCAAATCTAAAGATTCTATGCGTGGTGCGTATTTTGCCATTATTTCCTCTTTATCTGGAAAATCTCTTTTTAGTAATTCTGGTAGTTCTCTGTCTATTTTTTTAGCCCAATCCTTTATTTCATAAGCCCTGATTTCTCCTATTCCATGGACTTGATATGTGTCATGCAGACTTGATAATGTCCCATCGAAGCATTCATTAATAATCCTATTCTTAAGAATTGGCCCAATTTCATACGCTTCTTCCAAATCTGTATTCACAAGATGAACGATTAAGCGTCTTTCTAAATTATTAGACCGTTCTTCAATGAATGTTTCTTTAGCGTTTAGTAGTTTACCTTTATGGTCTTTTTTATTAAAAATATCATCGTCTAGATTTGATAATGAATGTTTTAGTTGTTTTAGATGCAATGTACCACGAGAATCAAGATAGTCTTTTCTTGCTCTAATCAGTAATCTGATTTTATATTCTAGAGTGGGAGAAATTAAGATAATTAAAGGAATAATGATAATTAACGCTAGAATTAGATATAATATCATCTGTTAAACCTAGAAATTATAAATTTCTTTTATAATAGTAATATAAAAAATGAATCTAATCATAATTAGCATTATGATTTGTAATTTTTAGCAAACTATTTACGGCCTTTTTCTTTGATACTAGGTATACTTTTCACTCTATCCACGACCATTTGATCTCCAAAATTTTTCTTAATATCATCTAAGAATTCTTGATGCTCTTTGAATAAACCTTCGTAATATTCTCTTACGTCCTTTTCCTGTTTAGGCGCTAAAGGGATTGCACGAATTTTTTTTCGTTTTGGTTTTTTCCTAATACTGTATGTTCCAATGAAAAATCTACCATACCCTAGTTTCAAGTGTTCCAGATTTCTTGCTTCAATTAGATTAACCTGAATATTTTCTCTTTTGGCATAGAACAAAGCTTCCTCAATAAATTGATTTTCTGCTTCCGCTTTATTATTGTAACCAGTAATTATTGATTTTGCAAGTGCACTATCACGTATAATAATAAAATGTGTCATGAATTTCTGACCAACCTTATTACATTACTAATTGACTCATGTAGTAGAAACATTCCGAACCTCTCTCAGATAATAAATAGCAAAGTTGAATGCGGAAGATATGGTGTCTATTAAACCAAGCCATGGAGATACTATCCAGTAGCAGATTGAAAATAAAACTCGCACTAAGAAAAATTCCTTTGCTAGAATTCTGTTATACTCTTTTGCTTTTTTATTCAAGTATGAGATGAAGAAGGGGCCAATAACCGGAAGTGTCTGAAAGAGAGTTATTATTCCGTGCTCACCTACAGATCCTTCATTATTGAAATATCTTCTTAAGCTCCATTCCAACTCCCTACTAAGATTCGTCAACAATAATCACCTATTATTTTCTTCATTTCAAGATACTGATCTTTGGTAATTTCACCTCTTGCATAACGTAGACCTAAAGCATCAAAGATTTCATCTCTTCGCTTCTGTTCAAATTCCCTCTCTTCTTCCTCGAATTGCCCCTGTTCCATTCTCTCTCGTTTTTTATCTAGAAAAGCCGCAAAGCAGAATAGGGCGATCATTGTTGCTATTATCAATACTCCTCCAACAATACCCAAAATTACCTCAACCCCATCATTTTTTCATCTCTCCTTTTTCAATTTCAAATCCTTTTGAGATCAAAATTTCTTTAATGCCCACCAACTGATACAACACAGCTCTATTCATTCAAAGACCTCCTGCAAGTCCCAATAACCAGTCAATGAGAAGGGAACCGTATATTTTAACGAAAGTCAGAATCTTTATGGAAATATCGCATCCAACAGTCAATAGCCATTTACTCTTTTCAAGAAACTCGATTGTTGCCTCGGTCCAATCTATTTCAAATGCAATTTTTTCTATCAATCATAATTCACCCTTAATTTGGCTCACGCTAACAATCAACTCTTTTCTTCCTCTTTGCGTAATTTTTCAGCTTGCCTATCATGAAGTGTCAAAGCTACCGATAACCAAGTCAATACAACTAGCAAGATGATCAATTGCGAAGTAGTAAGACCGCCTATCATCCCCTCACCCCCTCTATCTTAGCTCGTTCTCTTCTTTCCTCTACAAATTTATCATAGCTCCTCGTTGCAAAAATCGCTAAAGCAGTAATACCTATCAATATCAAAATTTCCCACCATTCTAATCCACCTATCATTCTATCACCCCTTTAACAGCTTACATATATAATATATTATAACTATATATAATTTACTATTTTAGTATATATTATACTAATAATTTATATTATAGATAATTAATTAGATTTTAAGTATGAATGTAATAATTGCCACGGCTGGAGAGGAAGCTGCAGGAATAATAGAGTCTTTAAGGAAGTTTCCTTGCGATAAGTTAATCTTAGTATCCGATGAAAGAGGTAAAAAAGCGGTTGTGCCAAGAGTCAAAGAAGCAGCAAAACTACTCAATCTAACGGTTGAAGAGGTTTACATAGAACCATATGATGTAATCGGACTTGTATCGAAAATAAAGGGCATTATTCATGCTAATGCTGGTGAACAAATTATATTAAATATAACTGATGGAAGGAAGACGATGGCTATAGCAGGAACCTTGGCTGGAATTGCTGTTGGTAGTATGATTAAAGACGTCATTTATATAACACAGGAGGAGCATGAGGTTATTTCCATACCTCGTTTATTAAACTCTGAAAAGCTACTGCGCCCAGAAAAGAAGAAAATTTTAAAAGTATTATCCCAGAAAAGTGAAATGACTGCAGAGGAATTGCAGAGTGAAATTAGTGGACAGATGCAAACTACATGGAAGCACCTTAGAGAGCTTGAGGATGGCGGTTATATAAAGTCAAGAGGGAGTAAACCTAAAAAATACATTCTAACTGAAAGTGGATGGCTTTTGGCCTAAATGTTCAAAATTCATGCACAATAATTATGAAGATCAAATTATGTTTAGGTTATTTTTATCTTAGTCCCTCATGGTGTTTAATATGACTTCTCCTTTGGAGAAATATCGAAAGCATGCATTATTACACGTCACTGATCTTTCATCACAGTTATGGTGCGAGAAACAAGTTGAATTATCTTTAATATATGAAAGGGAAGCTACAGAAGCAATTAAAATTGGAAGAAAAATTCATGATCAGTTACATAGAGAGGTTGTTGAGGTAGTTCAAGTTCAATCATATACAAATAATGACAGAATGGCCATAGTGTTACATAGAATGCTTATGGGGGCTTTTAGACTAATTAAGAAAAGAATTACTAGAGAGATGCCTGTTTTTGGCAAAGTTGATAAATTATTCATTATGGGCGAGATTGATGAGCTTCAGATTAAAAATAAAAATCTATTTCTAATAGATAATAAGACTAGGATAAAAAATAGAAGGCCGACTCTTGCCCAAATCAAAAAAGACGAATTCCAATTGATGTTATATTACTCATTACTTAATGATAGCATAAATAAGAAATTCAAGCATAATAATTTTCTTAAATATTTTCAGATTAGAAAGTCGGAAAAAATAAGCGATGAATTTAAGCAAGAGTTGAAAGATAAGAAGCTAAACATTGAGGTAAATCTCCACAAATTAGCTAAAGATTCTTACCTTTCTGTGCAGAAATTACCAAAATTATCTGATATTCTGACATTGATTTATACGCATCAAGAAACTGGTGCTCTAATCTATACTCATGAGTTCAAATATAATTATCAAAGATATAAAGAAAATGTAAATTTTGTAGTACCGTTTTGGTTAGGTGAGAGAAAGGCAATACCTGTTAATGAAAATAATAGATGGAAATGCAGAATTTGTGATCTATCAGATAAATGTGATGTATTAGGATAAATGATACATTAAGCGAGTTAGCGCGCGCGCTACGAAAATGATGTTAGTAGTAGGATTTAGACCACCTAGGAATTACTTACCTTTCAAAGAGCAGGTAATGTTTGACCCAGAAGTCACGACCAGTTGCTTGATAGGTATGGAGACGC
>JAEOTI010000605.1 GCA_016839955.1 Candidatus Hodarchaeota archaeon
CATTTTAAAAACGAGATAAACATTAGGTATGAGCCGTTTAAAAGATTGTATAAGACTTAAATCACATTTACATTTAAAATAACTTTCGGTATATGATATTTAACTAAACTCTACGATAAAAAGTAAATTTGTGAAGAATTATGAAAAAAAATAAGAATGAATTAAACTGTGAAGAAGCTCGAGAATTACGCCAGAATAAAGGACTTTCGATTGAAGACCTTGCATCTCACTATGGAAAATCAGAGAGAACAATCTATAGATGGCTAGCCAATCGTAAAATGAAGATCTCACCCGATCAACAGGATCAGAAGAAGAAGTATAAACGAGTTAGGAAATATCCTCCTGAGGTTTTTACTCGAATTATGGAGTTTAAAAAAGATGTGCCCCAAAGAAGTGCTCCTATAGTACGGAAATTACTTAAAAAGGAGTTTCCCAATACAACTCCCTCCTTATCAACGATTTATACCTTTTTTAACGAAGAAGGACTTGTATTCAAGAATAGAAATCAACGACAAGGATACATAAAATTCGAGAGATCTAAACCAAATGATCTCTGGCAAATCGATATCGCAGGAGTTCAAACTGTAGGACACTTGGAAAAACTCTATTTAATTGCCCTCCTTGATGATAATTCAAGATTTATCGTGGCGGCAAAATACTTTAAAGACCAAAAGGGAATAAACGTCATAGAAATTATACGAAATGCAGTGTTAGCCTATGGAAGGCCAAATCAGATCCTAGCGGATAACGGAACCCAATTTAAAAATCTAATCGGCGAATTATGAACAAAATATACTAAACTGTTAGAAATCTTAGATATCCAACCGATTTTTGCCAAACCTAATCATCCTCAGACTAAAGGAAAGCTTGAGAGGTGGTTTGGAACTGTGAAACAGATGTTTCTGGGGGAAGCCCGATTTAAGGTAAAATACAATTCTAACTATACATTGACTGATTTCAATCAAATCTTTAAAAATTGGGTGGAATGGTACAATACTGAAAAACCTCACCGTAGTCTACCGGGAAATAAACCTCCTATAAAGAGATATCTTGATACTGAAGATCGAATTTTTAGACCCCTCCAAGCGAACGTGAATTGGAAACGTTGGCTTCATGAGATAGAGCAGAGAAAAGTCAATAAATACAATGAAATCCATTATAAAACACAGAAATATCATATTCCACCAGGGTACTCTGGGTCACAAGTTGAAGTGATTGAATATGAAGATAAAATAGAAATATATTATAGGGATCAGCTGATTATAACCCATTCTTACAATGTGCCAATAAAACAAAAGCGAAAAATACGGAAAATAACCCATAATGGTACTATCAAGTACAAGGGAAAGGATTATAATATTGATTACAAGCTGGCAGGTAAGACCGTAGAGGTTCAAGAAATGAATGAGGGCAAGAACCTCTTGGTCTACCTTGACAGTGTCCTATTAAAAACATTAGATCTTTAAAAGATCTAATGCTAACTCCTTTTTTTTTTATTTTAATTAAAATAATATGTACAACATATGAGTGTAAAAATCATCAGGAACCTGACAAAAATTGACAAAAATAAAGTGCAAATTTACTGACAAAACTTGAGTGCAAACAACAGTAGAATAAAAAAATAAAAGAAAAAAAAAATTATGATTATCGTTCTCTTGACAACATTAGTAGTATGATAAATAAAAGAACGGCGAACAAAAATGTCAATGGCCAACCAATTCCGCCCATCCATACATAAGCTAACCAAAGGAATGGAAGTACAAATATTAGATCTATAATAATGATTGCCGCAAGATTAATATGTTCTTCAGAGTCTTTTATGTCTAAAATCATTGGGAGTATTGCTAATAGTACCATACCTGTTGCAGCTATTCTATAACCCAACAAAGTGTTAAGATTTACCCAACCATTTACCGCATTTGTACTTGGATTATACACGTCGGGAAACCAGAAAACCCACCAGGGTGAACAATTAGTCTGCATAGCTGTATTCATATATGGTAGTATTCCAGTCAAGATAACTTGGATTAAGATGCCAATCCCTATGAATAATAATATATCATCGTACTCTTTTGTTTTCCCGTACACTAGTATTAAGTCCCGGAGCAGACAGACTATCCACAAGCTAAAAAGAACAATATAGACTAAAAGAACATTGAATTCAAAGCCCCACATCATGTTGGCAGGTACTACAGCTAGGATATATGCTAGGAATCCCCATTTTTCTCCTTTTCGTATTACATGAGAATTTCATGTAATTCTACGAAAGAAATCCCAACATAAAAAGACTCCCCATATTATAAAGAACGATACTAAAAAGATCATTCCAGTTGCATCAATTGCCATGATTTACAAA
>JAEOTI010000606.1 GCA_016839955.1 Candidatus Hodarchaeota archaeon
AGTTAAAATTTTTCCTCATTGAAATGTCTTGAGAGATGTTCTTATTATTATTTTCTTTTCAGCATAATCTTTCTTAATACAAATACTGCAATGAAAAATTAATATTTTAAGAATGATTTTCCTGATTAAAATTAACTAATTTTTAAAAGAATTTTCCCGATGCTTTGCCTTGACTCTAATCTTCGATGAGCTATTCCAACATCCGCCAGGGGGTAAATATTGTCAATTACTGGACGAATATTATTCTCTACTATTAGTCTTCGAAGCTTTGGGATAATTTCACCTACTTTTTCAAAGTTATTATCCAATAAGCGTCCTAAATGAAAAGCGTGAATACCTTGAGAATTTCCTAGCATTTTTAAGATATTAATTCTTGGGATACTTCGCCAAGCGGACCACCAAGTTAGAGGATTTAGTTTATTAAATTTAATACTACTTACTCCAACGACAATAATCCGACCTAATGGAGCTAAACATGATAATGAGTCTCTAAAGACTTTTCCACCTATTGACTCAAGTATAATATTTATTCCTTTTTTATCTGTTAGCTCCATAATTTTCTCTTTTAGGTCAGAATACTTTATCGCTGGAACTTCTAACTTATTTTTAATAAATTCAATTTTTTTTGAATTACCTGCAGTTCCAATAACATTTAATCCCATTGATTTTGCAAGTTGGACTGCAGAAGTTCCAAGTGCTCCTGCTGCTGCATTTATAAGTATTTTTTCTCCTATACATGCTTTACCTATCACTACAAGTCCAAAATAAGCAGTTAAAAAAGAGACAGCAAATGCAGAATTTTCTTCTGGTGTAAAGTTTTCAACAGCAGGGTAAACATACTTTTTATGAATCTTAAGATATTCCGTATAAGTTCCTGATTGACATCCTACAATCACTTGGTCATTTAGAGAAAATGAAGTAATTTCTGAACCAATATCCTCGATAACACCTGAACCTTCCATCCCTAAAATAAATCCCTTTTTTGATGGTACCCATCGATATAAACCACGGCGCATTAAGGTATCAGCAAAATTTACCCCTGCATATTTCATTTTAATAATGATTTCGTTTGGCTTCGGGTTAGATGGTTTAGGGACGTTGGAAACCTTTAGGACGTTATGAGAGCCAAGCTTTTCTAGAACAACAGCTTTCATTGATATTCCTATTTTTAAGAACCATCCTCTTTAGAAAGGAGTTTAACAAAGCTTGGAGAAGAAATAGGTTCAGTTTTTAGCTCTGAGGTGTCGATTAGTTCATTTAAGACGTTTCTAACTCGATCTTCAAATGGAACATTGGTACGTGGCCCAACAAGCTGTCTTGTTCTCATTTGTAAAGTTCTTCGTTTCGAAAAAGTTTTATTGGGGGCGATAAAGGCAACATTCGATGTTAAGGAGTTCTCTGCTACTAAAATGGTTAAAGCTTCTTCAGTGGTCGCAAAATTATATAATTCATAGAGATTTTTCTTTCCTTTATGTTCTGCAAATACTTCTTGAGGTATAAATTGGATTTGATCGCTTGTGGGTAAAATCTGAAATGCTAAATCCCTTAATTCTATCAAATGTGGGCCTAAATCTGTAATTGTTTCTTTTAAATTACTTCTTTTCTCTTCAAGTGCCATTAGCGTACCTTCAGGTTTTGCTAGATCAAGGGTTGGGAAATCAGCTAAACCAGATATAATATATTCTTTTTCCCGTAGTGTATCATAAGGCTCTTCTAAATCTATTCCACTTACTGCATCAACAACCAATACTTCTGCAATAAGATTTAGAACCTTTGTTCGAGACCACCCTTCTATAGTAATATCAGGTTCTTTTGCGACTGGCACAGGTTCAGTTTTTATTTCAGCGCTTTCGGGAATAGGTTTTGGAGCATCAGGAATTGGTTCTGTTTTGACTGATTGTTCTTCCTTTTTACCTCTAAATAATCCTTTTATTTTCTTCCAAAATGAGACTTTAGGTTTGGGTGCTCCTACTGTTGTTTTTTGTTCTTCATCCTGTTTTTTTGGTGCTTTCTTAACGTCTTTTTTCTTAACTTTCTTTTTTGGTAATTCAGGTCGTCGAATTATGCCTTCAATACCAATAGATCGGTTCTGAAGCCGTTTTTGAATCAATGAAAGATTGAAATCATCTGCAGGTGTGTCTAAAAAGAACCAAGCTTCATAATCTGCTCCGGTTTCTTGACCCCGGACAAGGAAAACTTGTCTTGATACCTTTTGTGTAAGCGAATGACTTGATGCCCGATAATAGACAGTTTCTATTGCTAATTTATCAAATTTACTTCGAGCACATACTTTTGAGAATTCTTTTTGGATTTTCTGTAACTTTTCTTCACTAAATGACTTACTACAACCAAAATATTCTTCATTTTTCTTTAAACTACGAATTAATACGGCACCAGCACTTTCAGACACAGCTGGAACAGTTACAAGAGGATTTGGTTTGTCAGTTCTGACTTTCTCAAATCGCTCCAAACAAATTAATGCTGCATCTAATAGTTGTGGTTCCGAAGCTTTCTTTAAAGAGTCCTTATCTTTAAATTCCTGATATGATTTATCCGGTAAAATTCCCGAAATCGCAGAATCAGTTAAAGCAACTAACCAAGGTAGAGATAAACCACGAAATCCGATGATAAACTGTAAAAATGGCACAACAAATGTATCTGCTAACCTTACTAGGGCGATATCAATAGGGAGCCCTCGATCTAATTGATAAGCATAATTTCGTCTAACTGCAACTCCTAATTCTTGAGCTAACATGTGGAGTAAGATAATTGGTTCGGTTTCAAGTCCATATTCGAGTGCAGTCAAGCAGAAAGAGAGTATCGAAGATCTTCGTTGTTGGTCCGTAATAGACAAGTCTCGAATATTTGAAGAAGTGAGTACAAAATCTGAGAGGTGAAGAGTTAAAATAGCATGGTCGACCTTACACTCATATTCCGCAATAAATTCTTCAAGTTCAAGTTTTAAGGCATCTATTGTTTTATAACGCTCAAATTGCTGCTCAAACATCTTTTCTTTAGCAAATTGGTCGTAAAGTTTTTTAAAATCAAGAATTGCTTTAGACATTTTGATCATACCATTGCTTAATGCTTTGGAGTTTTCGCGACTATTCATGCCTTTTTATTAATTATAGAATTAAGAGTAGATTGTTAGCTGGCATCTTAACGTTTAGAATAAACAAAACGCTTATAATTATAAGCTTTCGTTGTATTTATCACTCTTCCGTCTTAATAATTCTAATATTTCATGAAATAAAAGTTGATCTTAGTCTTAGAGCACTTTTCTTTTAACCAGAATGATATTCAAGGATTGGTTACATTGCCAAATTTCGATGATATTCAAGAAGCATATACAAGGCTTGCTCAAATCGCAAATAAAACTCCAGTTATGACATCACGGACATTAGATCTAAAAACAGGAGGAAAAGTTTTTCTAAAGTGTGAGAATTTTCAACGAATGGGGGCCTTCAAATTTCGAGGAGCTTTCAATGCTATTTCACAACTTTCAGATCAAGAAAAAGACCGAGGTGTGATTGCTCATTCTAGTGGAAATCATGCTCAAGCTGTTGCCTTGGTATGTAAGATTCTAGGAATAAAATCTGTAATAATTATGCCAAAAAACGCTCCTTTAGTTAAGGTTAATGCTACTAAAGGATATGGTGCAAAGATAGTTTTCTCTGAAAATACACTCGAAGACCGCATTGAAAATACAATGAATTTGATAAATGAAAAAGGACTCACCCTAATTCATCCTTATGATAATGAAAATGTTATTGCAGGCGCAGGAACGGCAGCTTATGAATTTTTGGAAGAAATTAACAACTTAGATCTAGTTTTGTGCCCAATTGGTGGAGGAGGATTCATTTCAGGAACTTCTCTTGCAGTCAAAGGAATGTCTTCTAAGACAAATGTAATTGGTGTTGAACCTGCTTTAGCAGATGATGCATATCGTTCCTTCAAATCCAGCACGTTGTTACCAAATAAAGACATTAGTACTATCGCAGATGGTCTTCGCACTTCACTAAGTCAACGTACATTTCGTATAATTCAACAGAACGTTTCAGACATAGTTTTAGTTACAGAAAAAGAGATTATAGACTCGATGCGGTTTATCTGGGAACGAATGAAAATTATCGTTGAACCTTCTGGTGCAGTATCATTAGCCCCAATATTATCCAAAAAACTCAATATTGAAGGGAAGAATGTTGGTGTCATGATTAGCGGTGGAAATATCGATCTTACAAGTTTTTTTGAACTTCTCTGTGGAAAGATAAAGTAAGGTCTTTCTTTAGGACTTATGAAATCCTCAAGTAAAAAGTTCTACTTCTTCTTTCGTTTGGTTTAAGCAACATTGGTATAAGAATTCCTAAATAGAGTTTCGCTGGTCGAAAATCTCCTAATAGTGTCATAGCAATTTCATGTTTAGGTAATTCTAGAGTCAGTTTCCAATTTTCTTTAATTGATTCAAAAATAATGGGAGCTTTCATATCTAAAAATGCTATATGACGATGTGGTTTGTTAAGTAACGCATAGGTTTTCTTTCCGAGAATACAATAGAGAATTAAATCTTCTACCAATTCTGGTGATAGTTCTAAAATGCCAAAAAAATCAACCGGTCCTTTACCATTATTAAATGCTTCAAAAATTAATTTTATTTCACTACTGTTTGGATGAGCTAAGAATTGAAATTTAACTGAAATAAATCTTAATTCCTTTAAGCTCTCTAATGTTTTAGGAATGAATTCTAAGCCTTGATAATCGTTATCAGATAGTTGTTTGACCTTATACTCGATATCATCTTTCCCTTGAATAACATCTTCAAAATCTTTACCAAGAGTAAATCTTAATCCACCTCTTTCTTTAGCAAGGAAAAAGGAAGGTGGTTTTTCTGGAAATGGTGATGTTAACGGTTTGTTTTCTCCCTTTATCTTTAAATCAACAAACCCTGCGCTATATGATGGTGCACTAAAAGCTTTAAACAATGGATGGGACCAAGAATACCCTGGAATGTCACTTAATGTCTCTTCAGTAAGAATTAATTCCTGAGAAGAACTAAAATGCAAGGGTAAAACAAAATCTTCCTCTACTTGATAATCAGAAGTATGAATGGACCCCTTTATCATTACTTCCAGCTTATTTGAAAGGTCTCTAAGCTTGAAATTAGTTTTTATTTTAGATTTTTCATCCAATGAACATTGAAAATCTATTTTTGAGGGATTGAAGGTACCAAACTCACTAGTTAAGGTTAAATCTCCTTCAATTTTTAGCAAACTCTTTGAAAAAATATCTAAAGTAATGTCATACGTGCTATCTTGACTATTTTGAGTTGTTGATATATTTCCAATTGTAAGTAGCTCGGTACGATTTGGTATAGTCATTAAATCCTTTGTTGGAGACAAGAAATGTTGAAGCCAATATTGACGAATTGTTTTCCAGTCACCAGGTCCGTCATAAATGAGATATTCCGCAATTTGATTAGTCTCGCTTGGTTGTACTTGATTCTGATAAGCTAGAGATAAGATAGATTGTTGTGGACCGCCACCTAATCGAATTGTTTGTAATTGTTTATTTTGCCATAGAATTCCAAATACTCCTGCAATTACTTCAGGACTTTCTAAAGCAACCCAAGACTCGTGAAAACGAGAGGGATCGGTACCAAAATGCATGGTGGAACGTGAAAGTATGAATTGGTTTGCTTTAACATATGAATCTTCAAATGGTAAAGTGTAGTTCAAAGGTTGAGGTCCCATATTGAAATTAATACTTATTTGATAACCAAGGTCAAAAACTCGATCTTTTGTATGGTTTTCAAGGAAATGTTGGATTCTTACTAATGCACTATTTGCTACTAAGTAAATCTTCTTTTTTAATACTAAACCAGGTCTTTGTTCACTTTCAGCCCAAACATGTATTATGAAGTTATTATTGTTCTCTTCTACTGAATAATTATACATTAATCTATTGAATTCATCTAATCCGAAGGGAGGACCAACAGCTTGATTTTCAAACAAACCAAATTGACTAAATCCACTCGTGGTATATGTTTGGAAAATACCTCCTTGAAGATTAAGTTCAAAAACAGAATAACCATTGTAAAATGTTACACGTTCTTTTCTTGGTTTCTCGATTGTGTGAAAACGTGAAAACTCTAATATTGGAATTGAAAATGAATATAACTCAGTTTCAACAGTTGAATCATCATCTTCAGTAGAAAAAATATATTTACAGTCAAATTCCAGGTTGCTTGAGGAATTTATGTTTTTAAGTGGAATAGTCACCAAATATTTTTCTTCTGGCTGTAGGTTGATTTGTATTCTTGTAATCTCTGAAGTGAATCCTTGAATATTTTTGAGAACTAGATCACCATTTAACGATTTTTTCAGTTTATTTTGTAAAACAATCTCAATATATTTAGGATTATGGGCTGGATTATAGGTAGAGGATTCTTCATATAATTCAATTACGACAGCAGATTCTACTTTCAATCCTAAGTTAAGTGTAATATCTTGGTTTTCCCAATGAACTCTAATTTTAGGTGAAAGCCCCTTAAATTGTGGTTTAAACAGCGTTGTTTTTACGCCGATATCAAGAAAGTTCTCAACAATAATTTCATTAATATTTTCAATTTTGTTTGGAATAGGTTTAGTCAAATGAACTTCATCAGGTAAAATTTCTTCAAGATTAATAGATGAAAGCGTATCTGAAGATTTGATTGATAATTGAAAAGGAAAATGAAGCCCACGGAATGCTTCATTAGAATCTGATAATAAACGAATTTCAATTTCTTTGTTGTTGACATTTAATCGATAACCTAAAATCTCCTTAGCATATCTGTCGATCCAAACCGTTAAATGATCTTCACCATCTTCAAAATGATAAGTATATACATTTAGGCCTTCTAAGATTTCAAGATCAGGTGCCTGAGTTAATTCTCGTGAAAATATTGTATACCATTCTTGATTTTTTTTCCAAAATTCCATGAATGCTGGTTCGTTGAGAATTAGAGGGATATAGTTCTCCATAGCAACTGCAGTTTCTGGTACCCAAAAAAACCCTATTTTTTTATACAAGGGCATTGCTTGGAAGTTTCCAGCCCAAGTGTTTAAATCTACCCTATTTTTTCCAACTTCACTTGCTTTTGCAAGAGTTTCAAGCATGAGCCTCTTTCCAACTTTTTTTCCTAAGGCTTCAGGGTGTGCTCCAAAAATCCCAACATAAGCTGCTTCTTTATCTCTAGGATGAGGGTGAAGTGAGCAATAGCCTAATAAACGTCCTTTAATGTCTTCAGCAACAAAAATTTCTAGCTTTTGGGACCTTAGAGCAATTTCCAATGCAGTTTCAGCTGTATGTTCTCCTTGACCCATAAAGCCGCCTTCCCAAGACTCATTAAATGCATTAAATAAATCCGCTAAAGCATCTCCATCTTCAGATGCTTGTAATGGTCGGATAGTTACTTCCGTTTCATTAGTTTGAGTGGTCATGGTTTTAATAGCACCTTTAAAAATTAAAATATCACTAAAATTGGAAAAAAAGATATGAATAAAATAAGATTATTATTAGTGCCAAATGAAGATCGGTGGAAGAATGTCGAAAAATCGTCAAACAAACGTTTTATTCATTTGGGATGTTCGAGATGAACTAAAGAAGTATCTTCAACAAGGAGTATCTCAATATCCTGAAGTGAATCTAATTTTCCCTGAAAAAATCACAGATGATGAATTCTTAGGTCTTGCACAGGATGTTAATATTATAGTTGGTTGGAGACCATCAAAAGAACTGTTACTCCAAGCAAAAAAAGCAAATCTTTTCATTAATCCGGGTGCAGGGATTCAACACTTGATTGGTTTGTTTAAAGAGGTTAATCGAATTCATCCAATCTCTTTAGTGAATGGGCATGGAAACTCTTACTTCACAGCACAACATGTCGTTGCTCTATTACTTTCATTAACAAACAAAGTTATTCCACATCATAATTGGATGATTGAGGGAGAATGGCGAAAAGGTGACTCTGATGCACAGACAATTCCTCTTAGATATCGTAAAATTGGATTATTAGGATATGGGGCTGTAAATCAAAAGGTCCATCAGTTTCTATCAGGATTTGATGTCGAATTTGCTATCTTAAGGCGAAATTGGGATAAAAATACAGTTAAAATTATTGATGCAGTAAAAAAATTTTCATATACCGATTTACATCCCTTTCTTGAGGAAATTGATATTTTAATCGTGGGAGTCCCCATAACCTCAGAAACAAAAAATCTAATTAAATCAGAAGAATTGAGACTGTTAGGTCCTGAAGGATTGGTCATGAATATATCCAGAGGACCTGTGATTGAGGAAGAAAGCTTATTTCTTGCTTTAAAAGAAAAAACTATCAAAGGAGCCGCCATCGATGTTTGGTATGATTATCAGCCAGCACCAGATACTCAGGGTAAAAAATACCCCTACTCTTATCCGTTCCATACCCTTGATAATGTGGTTCTGTCTCCTCATAGAGGAGCGTCTCCGATGGATGATCTCCAAAGATGGGATGAAGTAATTGAAAATATTTCTAGATTTACTCAAGGGAGACAAGATTTTCTTAACCTAGTGGATCTTGATTTAGAATATTGAGCAAATGATCGTTTTCAATTTATGGATGTAGAATTCTAATGAAATACACGATACTTGGAAAAACAGGTCTTGAAGTTTCAAGAATTTGCTTAGGTATGATGTCTTATGGGAATCTACAGGATTGGTTTCTCGAAATCGATGAAGCCCGACCTTTAGTCAAAAAAGCATTAGATTTAGGTGTCAATTTTTTTGATACAGCGAACGTATATTCTAGTGGTCGTTCAGAAGAGATAACTGGTGAATTATTGAAAGAGTACAGAGATGAAGTGGTTATTGCTACAAAGGTTTTTTTTCCATTAACTGGGTTTGAAAAGAAAGCGAAACCTAATCAAAGTGGCCTATCTCGTTATCACATTGTTCGAGCGATTAACAATTCCTTGAAACGACTCCAAACCAATTTTATAGACTTGTATCAAATTCATCGCCTTGACCCGCGTCTTCCAATAGAAGAAATCTTACGATCATTGAATCTTATGATTGATCAAGGGAAAACACTTCATATCGGTGCTAGTTCGATGTTTGCGTGGCAGTTTGCAAAAAGCTTGTGGATGGCTGAACGTTATGGTTTTGAACCCTTTAGAACGATGCAGAACCATTATAATTTAGTATATCGAGAAGAAGAAAGAGAAATGATTCCCCTTTGTAAAGATCAAGGAATTGGAATTATTCCTTGGTCACCTTTAGGAAGGGGTTTCCTTAGTGGGAAATATAAACGTTCAGAACCTCCTGATTCCATAAGAGCCTGTTCTGATAAATATTTAACACAACGTTATTTCACTCCAGATGATTTTGACGTAGTAGAGCAGGTCGTGGAGGTTGCAAGGGAAAAAGCTGTTACTCCTGCTCAAATTGCATTAGCTTGGTTATTCTCGAAAGATTATATTACTGCACCTATCTTAGGGGCAACAAAAATTGAGCATCTGGAGCAAGCTGTGGAAGCATTAGAGATACAACTCTCTAGTGAAGAAATTAAACGTCTAGAAGAGCCCTATAAAATTCATTCTGTTTTAGGTCATTCATAGTCTTGAAAATCAGGAAGTATTGTCATTATGGATGAAATTGGTTTTCAAACTTATCTGAAGAGACAGAAAAAACCCCAAGGTACAATAGATCAGTATATTAGACTCGCAAAAGAATTCAATAGTTACTTACTCAAAAAAGAAAAGAGAAATCTAGATGATGCTATACCAGAAGATCTAAACTATTATTATAACCAATTAAAGGAAGAACTAAAGCAACCAGTGGTAAATAGATATCTGTGGAGTTTGCTTACATATTATCGATATAAGGAAGCAGATTTACTCTATTGTGTAGTAAACGACATTCTTGGACAATCTTACCTAGAGAAGTATAAATTAAGAGATTTCGACGGAATAGAGCAAGAAGTAATCAAAAAACTATCTTCAAATGGTGTAAAAACAGCAAGACAGTTACTGGATTGTGGGAAAAGTCAAAAAGAAAGAGAATTAATAGCAAATAAGTGCAATGTTCCAAATAAAACTATTTTAGAACTTGTCAAACTATCAGATTTGGTGAGAATCGTTTGAATAAAATTGACTTCTATTCGAACGATTTCTACACTTACTGAAGCTGCTCATACCGTTCTATTTGATTTATGCATTTATGATCAAATATTATCAAATATATCTAACCAACTGCTACAAATTTCCTGCTTCCTTGAGACAACCTTCCACAGAAGGTCTAACGATCTCTCCACAAGCGTTTAATGTCTCCGGGGAACTCCCGGCGACAGAAGGTTTCACATGATAATCAAAGTGATTCTTGTTTTTAAACCCTCAAAACAGAGAGGTAAGTAAATGTTCAGTCTATGAAAGATTTGATAATATTTGACTATATTTGTCTATAAATATTACTACAATTGTCAACTCTGCTTTTAGCAAAATATTTAGAAAGGATAATCGATTACTGAATGGTTTTTTTCTTCATAAAACTTAATAATCTTTTGAATATGAATAACTAGTTTAGTATAATTATCTTTAGAATCTAGCTGTCCGTCGGAGCGATTTCTGAGAGTAATTTTTGGTTTGCATTTACAAATTTGTGACCAATCCCCGGAAGGGCTTTAAGAGGACCATCAATCCCTTTAGGATTGTTAGTGCGAGTATAGAGAATTTTTGTCTCCCGTATTGCTTGAAAGACTTTTTCAGGTGTCTCAAATGCTTCTAATAATCGTTCTGCAGTCTTAATCCCTGTAAGTTTTAAACCTTCTAAAAGAAACACTTGACGTTCTTGAAACGTCATATTTTTTGGTGCACTCCGTGCTAAGAGGGGATGCCTATCTTCGATCTGTTCTCGATAAGCAAGGCGATGCAAAGTTAATGCAGTATCTTTCTGGTCAATTGTAGGAATTATTCTGATTCCAAGATTACGAGTAAGATATACTAGTGCTCCATAGACTGCTGCAGGATCAATCCCCGACGAAGTGAAAGCGCTAGGGAAATTTTCCAATATGAGATAAGGAATTTCGTAAGTATTCGCTAATCGAATGCATTCATCAAGTAAACGATTATCTTTTGATGTTAGAGACGAGACAAAATCGCTTCCTGTCTTCCGTTCCACTCCAATCCGGGATGAAATTACATAATCAGCCACATCAAGGGTTTTTTTTTCAACTGTTGCTTCATGGACTTCTCGGAGTCGTTGTCGGATGCTGAGAGGATCACGATTGTCAGCAAGGATGTGAACAACTCTATTTTCATTCATAATTCGTCCTCAAGAGTCTTATAGGTTATTGATAGCTGTATATTCTTTCGAAGCTAATTTTGTTAATACTTCGCTAAATGATTCAAATTCAACGAATGGTATTTTTTTGCTTCTGCATAGTTCTACTAATTTTGAATTTCGGACAACAAAAACAAAATCTGAACTTTTAACCCCACCAAAATCAGAAAGTCCGTCACCAATGTAAATAACTTGGTTTCCTTGGCGTTTGTAGAATCCTACTAAATCATGTTTGAAATCTTCTGATGAAGAGTCAATTATATCTGGGAAATGTAATTTTATTCCA
>JAEOTI010000083.1 GCA_016839955.1 Candidatus Hodarchaeota archaeon
CTCCTAAATTCAAACTTTCTCTTACCCAGATAGTAGCAATCGCGTTTATCGTTATTATTGTAGGTTTTTTTGCCCTCGAAATCGCTCACTCTACTGGAAACAATAAAGTGGAGCTTTTTCTACTGCCCGAGGAAATTCGATTAAATAGTAGTGGTAGCGTTGTCTACCCGAGTATAGGACTAAACGATCCAATCTATGAAAATGATGATGTTTATTTTATACCCTGTACTCTGAAAATCAGCTCCAATGGGTTGTTGAACCATATAAATGAAGTAAAAATTACCTTTCGGCATTCCAATGGGAGTTCTTACACCGCATATCAGTGGACGATTATTTATGGTTTTAATGGAGAAAAATCAGCTGGTATTGGTCTAATCCTTACTTTAAATAATGCTTCAACTGGACTCTATGAGGTTGAGGTTTCAGGATATTCTAATGGTTTATTAGCTGGATCTACTGCTCATGCAACATATCAGATCAATGTTGTTACAATCTAGATTCTTCAAGCTACTCTAATTTCTAAAGACAACTGTTCCACTTTTTTCTGTCAGTATATAGGGCAATGTAATGGCAAAAGGCAATGGGGGTGGACGGACAGTCTCTTTTTTTCCCACCATTTTAGTAGCTTTGAGTAAATGAAATATATTCCCTGCAATAGATATCTTTTCGGTTGGAAATTTAATAATATTATCCGTTACCAGGTAGCATTCTACTACATTAACTGAGAAATCCCCATTCGAAGGATTTGATTCATTTGCCCCTATCACTCGTTTAACTAAAATTGTAGCTCCTGAACAGTCTTCAACTAAATTCGTAGCGTTACTTGGGGTCACAGCTTCTAATACCAAATTTGCTGGAGTGGGTGCAGGAGGATATCGAAATGATCGAGGACTTTCTGAGAAATAATGAACTCGATAACAATTACCTCCACTATCCGGAATTTCTGGAGAGAACGCTGATAATGAAGATACTAGAGTTCCCTGCTCCACTAGCTTTTTCTGTCGTGTAGTGATTCCTTCATCATCAAATGAGTAAAAAGGAATTAATTCGCTACTTAACGGGTCATCTAAAATCGTAAAACCCGTAGGAAACTTCATATTGTCTCCATTTTGCCTTTTTTGTAGAGGTTTGGATTCTTGGGCACTTCTAACGATTGATGGAACGATTGTGTATGCTAATAATTCGCCTAGAGCTTCTGGGTGCCATATTATTCTGCGAGTTTTTTTCAGGCGGTTATTTTCACGGCTTGGGACTTTTATTGCATTACTCAATAGCATAGCGGTAGAATAAGCCCTTGTCCCGATACCATATGGATCTAAATTTGCAATATTATGAGCTCTAATGGAGTCAAAACCAAATCCCATTTCTCCCGTTTGTCTTCTCACAATTACTTGGGATTTTGCTTCAAACCAACCATTAAGCGACTCACGTAACAATCCATTGGAATTAACAATAAGACGATGTTCAAGAGTTCTTGAACATGAGCTTTCTACTGTTTTCGTTAAGGGGTCTAAAAGTGCGCTTTCCAACATTTTTTGTACGACACTTTCAAGATCACCTCTTTTTATGGAAGTAATCTCTGAAAGATTAGTGTATTTATCTCGGATGGTTTCACCGGAAGAGAAAGACATTTTTGACTTTTCTGATTTAGATGTGGACAATTCTGCCTGTAATCCTGCATTACGAATTAATTCTTTGGGATCCATATCCAATGTTCCACAGGAAAATCCTAAACGGTCTTTTTTGATTATTCTAATTGCGATCCCTTGTTCAATGAACCGTCGACCAGCAATCCTAACAGCTGAGCCAAGAGCGAATTGTAAAATATCATTTTTTTGGAGAAAGATTTCTATATCCGGCACACCGGTTTGGTTCGCAATTTTTAGTACGTTCTCAGCGATTTTTTCCATTCCTAAACCATGATCGCTGATTGTCATTAGAATACCAACATAATCTCTAATAGTCTGATACAATTGTCAACTGTGACGCACGTAGAGCGGGTGATAACGCTCCTTGAAGAGCAATTTGTCCTTCTTTTCCACAAGTTCCTGTAGTTTGTACCACTCTATTTCCAACGCCATTAACACGTCCAAGAAAACTCAACATGTTGCCAATGACAGTAAAATTCCTAATTGGTGTTGTTATTTCTCCATTCTTCACTTCATAAGCCAGATTTACAGGAAGTCTGAAAGTACCTGAAAAAGAATCAGCTGTACCCCCACCTGCGTTTACAATATAAATTCCCCTTTTTTCAACGTCTAAGAGCTCTTCTATTGTCATATCCCCTGGTTCGACAAAAAAATTGCTCATTCTTACTAAAGGGAAATTCCCAAATCCTTCTGCTCTAGAATTACCTGTTGACATTGTCGAGAGGGCTCCTGCAGTTTCTCGATTATGAAGATAATCTGATAACATTCCGTCTTCTACAATCACTGATCCTGCAGCTTTCACTCCGTCATCATCGTATGCATAAGCCCCCAATGAGGGAACTGAGGGATCATCCACAATAGTTACTAACTGAGAAGCGATTTTATGACCTAATAAACCGCTGAAAATAGACCTACCTGATAAAACCGTATCAGCCTCTACAGCATGTCCTAGGGATTCATGAACCAAATACCATGATGGAACTGGTGTTAATATTGTTGGGTAGTTACCACTTCTTACAGTTTTTGCTTCAAGAACATTTTTAGTTCTTTTGATTGATTCTTCTAGCAAATTACCTTTTTCAAGGTCATTGAAAGGTGTATTTCCAAGACCTCCCATTTTCATAGAATAATTACCTCTCATGACTCCTTTTGAACCTGAAAAGCGTATTGTAGAAAGATGAGATAACTTCGATTGGGAGATTTGAGTCCCATCAGTTGAAATGAAAATTTTATCCTCAACGTTCATTTCCACTCTTAAGCGAATTTCATCGATATAATCAGGAGTATCAAGAGATTTTAGGATCAAAATACCTTGATTAACAATTTCTTCTATTGATAAAATTTCAGCTTTGTCTGGAAGTGTAACAGTTGTAATGTAAGTTCGTTCACAGTCAGCTAAGTTAATTTTTTTCGAGAATTCTAAATTTTCAACATTTTTAGCTAATGATATTGCTGTTTTAGTTGTTTCCTCAATATCTTCCATTGAAGATAAACTAGCTGAGCTAAAACCCCATTCTCCTAAGCTTAAGGCTCTAACTCCAACTCCCCTGATCTGCCGTTGTTCACTTGAAAGCACATCACAAAAGGAATCCTTCTTACAAAAAACTAATACTAGTTCTCGAAGATCCTGCAAACGTAAATCTGCATATTTTATTTGTTCTCGTGATACTTGTTCTAAAAAATCTGCAGATATTTCTTCAGCGTACATTGGGGACCTAAACCAGAGGATTCAATCTTTTGTTTAATTATAATAAATTGAACACTAAGTAATCTATCCTTATCTCCAAAAAAGATTTGGCTTTTAAATCTTGAAACTACAAAGAAATTAAACAGGTACGGCCTCTAATTGTGACAAATCTCCGGATCGTACTACGGTTAGAAAGTTAACTCCGTCAGGAATGTCTTCTATCTCTGGACAAATAATGAGAAACTGCTGGGCTACAATTCGGTCCTCTCCCAAGAGCTGGGAAGTTGATTCGATCATTCTAGGAATAATAGACACTAATCTGGCTTTGTTTGCAGCATCTAATCCTCTGTCAAATTCATCGATGGTACTAATAGGACTTATAGATTGAGATTGTAAGGCAATAATCAACGCTACTAAACCAGCTTGACGTTCCCCTGAACTTTGTCTTCCTAAGCTACGTTCTTCTTGGTCACCAAAGGAAACCCAAACAAATGTTTCACCCTTCTCAGGTTTTTCTTGTCCAATGACTTCGATACGACCTCTTCCCCCAACACTCTGTAAGATTTCATCAAAAATTGCTTGAACTGTTTGGAGCTTTGCATTAAAGACGTCTATCCAACATGATTTCCAGTGTTCGAGTTCACTTTGTAATCGTTGCAGCTCATTTTTTCGCTTGGTTAGTTGGTTTGAAATTCCTTTAGTGAAATTTAGATGTTTTTCAAAGTTCTTTTCGTCCGTAGATGATAATTTCTTTTTATTAAGATCAGTAAGGTCTGTTTCAAGTTCTTCTAATAACTCGGAAACAACTACTTTACTTCGAATCTTTTTTGGAGCCTTGGGTACTTTCTTTTTGACTTTCTTTTCTAGAGTTATAGCGGTAACTTTTACTTCTTTGAGAGTGTCTGTTTCTCGGTATAGTGTATCTCGCAGTTCTTCAAGATTGTCTGTAACTCGAGATTTTTCTTCCTGGGTTTTCTGATGAAAACGAATTGCATCTTCTATTATTTTCTGGCGTTTCACTTTGCCTAATTCTAACTGCCTAATTTTCTTCTTCAATGGAGCAATACTAATTTCTAAGTCAGCAATATTACTTTGGATTTCTTCTATTTGGTTTTCTAAAGCTCTTAGTTCCCCTTTTTGACTGATTTCTTCTTGATTATGAGATCTTAATCTCTCTTGTAATCTTTCAGTAAGTGGTGAGATGTTTATTTTATCCATACTAACTTCAAATGCTTTAACTTCTCTCTCTTTCACTCCAATTTCTTTTGTTAGTGTTTCTTGCCTATTAAGGAGTTTCTGATACTCAGGATCTTTATGGCTCAAGTTTTCATAAGTTTTCTTGGCTAAATTTCCCTCTTCACGGACTTCTTGAAGTGATTTCTCAAGTGTGGCAATATTAGGATCAGAATCTTGACCTATGCCATCAAATTGATACCCAAGTAGATTTGATCTTGTTTTTCCACTGATACTATAGCGATAGGAATCTTGAGTTGCGGAAAAAATACTACCAGAATATGATACAAACTTTAACCCTGAAAAGGTTCCAGCAAGCTCTTGAGCAGTTTTTTGGTCAAGTTCTTGAGTAAGGATATGTTCTCCTCCCCATCTTGCAATATATGCCTTTAGAAAGGGTGGTGCTGTCAAAACATCAGTTATATAACAATGAACGTGGTCATCTTCCTCAAGCTCTTTGGGAAACTCAAGTAAATCCATTCCTTCAATATATCCAATTGATATTTCAAATCCTTCTGAATTTCTTAACTCTACTAGAGCATCAAAGGCTTCTTTGTCTAACGCTATAAAATCCATTAATAAATTTGATAAAGCTGTGGAAATAGCTTTTCGCCATGGCTCATTGTTATGATCAATGGAACATTCAGATCCAAGTGGTCCATAAACTCGGTCATCCAATTCAAGTTCTCGGATTCGTCTTCGAAACTCTAGTATATCTTGATTCCAAGGAATAGTTTGCTTTTTGGAAAATTTATCCTTCCTTTTCCGTGATTGCTTCAATTTTTTGACTAAAGTATTTTCACTTAGGCGTAATTCTTTGTGTTTGTTGAGATGAATTTGAATTTTCGTTTCAAAATATTTTTCTGTTTTAATTCTAAGAGTTTTTCTTTCTTCTTCTAACGAGTTTAATTCTCGATCGATTCTCATTTTTTCCTCTTCAAGACTCCGGAGTTGATTATCAGGGCTTGCTTCTCTTGCTGTTTTGAGTTTGGTCCTTATTTTTTTAGAGTCTTCATAGTTTTTTTGCAGTTTATTTTCTATTATTGATATTCTCTTCTTATTATTCTGAATTTGTTCATGTTTTGTAGTAATTTGAGTTTGAGTTGCATTCTGTTGATTCTTTACAATTTCAAGATCTTTGGTGAACTTCGCTACAATTTCACGTTGTTGATCCAGATTGATGGCGGCAACACTTTCATCCTCACTTGATTGGGTGATGTCTTCCTCTCGTTCCGTTATTTCTGTCTGGAGTTTTTCAACTGACTTTTCAAGTGTTGATACTCTTTCCTGCGCCTGACGGACAGGAATCCATTCCATTTCACATTGGAGATTAGTGATTCGTTTTTCTAGACGTTCCTTTGTTTTCCAAAGATCATATCGTTCCTTTAATTGAGAAAGTGTGATGTTTGCTACCTCAAGCTCCTTTTCGTACTTCTGAGTATCCTCTAGTTTCGATTTTATCTTTTTTTGGGCTTCTAAATATTGTCTCTCAGCTGTTTGCAATCCAAGTTTTTCCACTAGCATTCTGAAACGGTCGTTAGGATTTTCCTGAACGAAAACATTGAAATCATCGGCAGGAACAAATGCTAGAGGGTCTTGAGGATCAATTCCAACTTTTGCTAGAGCTGAAATTAATAGAATTGCTTGATCAGGACTAAGTTGAGTCCATCGTTCACTTTGAGACTTAATAAAAAACTTACTTCTCCCAGATTTCGAAATAGTACGACGAATAGTAACAGAATCTTGATTTAATAACATTGCAAACTTTGGTTCGATTGAAGTGATGAATCTTTCTCCCCCTACGATCGGGTTTGACAGAGTAATCTCTATTTGAGCTTGTTGACATCCGCTTCTGACATATGCTCCAAGAGAGTCCATTCTGACAGATCGAGGATCCATCCCCAAGCCTAACCGTATTCCATCAATAAGAAGACTTTTTCCTGCTCCATTTCTTCCAGTGACTATTGTTACACCACGAGGGAATAAAATTGCTTCATCTTCATATAAAAGAAAATCTTGAAGCCGAACTTGACGTAAGAATGGTACTGATGCAATAATCCCGGACACCTCAGATTTGGATACCCACTATTGCGAATTACCAAATATTGCCGAGTTTTTCTATGTAAATACTATTTATGTCGGCTAAAAAGCTTGCTATTTTGCACTAAACTCTGTTTTTCTCAAATAAGTCTAATTAAAGATTTAAACTCTGTAATAACCCGACATTATTACTGATTTAGGTGATAAAATCCAAAACATCTCTAAGAAACCATTCAGTTATGATTTTTTTCTTTAAAGCATTCTATCCCAATTGTCAAATTCGCTTAACAAAATTGATCAAATTGATGACATAAATAACTGAAATTAGACTTTTCACAGCTTTTATCTCCGAAGGAACCAACTATGAAAACTATTAAGATTTTTTTTACTAGAAAGCTTCCTGAGCGTCCTTTACAAGAACTATATCAGGATTCAGACTTCGAATTAGATTTTTGGACAGAAGAACATCCAATAACAAAAATGGATTTATGCGAAAAAGCACGCAATTCAGATGTTCTAGTTACTCTATTAAGCGATAATATTGATAGAGAAGTACTTACCAGTTTAAAAGGTAATCTTATAGCTCAATACGCAGTGGGTGTTGACAATATCGACTTTGACACAGCAAACGAACTTGGAATAAGGGTTACTAATACACCTGGTGTTCTCACAGAAAGTACAGCTGATCTGGCATGGACATTACTATTGGGAGTAGCAAGACGACTTATAGAAGCTGATAACTATGTGAGAAAAGGTTTATGGAAAATTCCTTGGGGTCCAAAATTGTTACTGGGTGTAGAACTAACCAATAAGACTCTTGGGATCATTGGACTTGGACGGATCGGTCAAGCTGTAGCTAGGCGTGCAAAAGGCTTTAAGATGCACGTTCTTTACACGAGTAGGACAGAGAAAACAGATTTTGAACAAGAATTTGGTGAAGGGATCCGAAAAACTTCTTTAGAAGACCTTCTGGTTCAGTCAGATTTTATAACGGTACACGTACCATTAACAGCAGAAACAAGGTCAATGATTGGGAAAAAGGCCTTTTCACTAATGAAAAAAACAGCAATCTTTATTAATACAGCGAGAGCAGCGGTTGTCGATGAAACAGCACTTTTTTCAGCTCTTAGACACCATCAAATTTTAGGTGTAGGTTTAGATGTTTTTCATCAAGAACCATTAAATGAAGAGAACTCTTTACTAAAACTAGATAACGTAATACTAGCTCCCCACATTGGATCAGCAACTACAGAAACTCGAGAAAAGATGGTAGAAATAGTTATCAAGAACATCAAAGCTCATATAAAAGGTGAAAGCCTCCCAAATCTGGTTGTTAAAGGATAATTGAATTATAGACGTGATAAAGTTGCAAGATAGCCCATGGTTTCAACAAGGACTTGCTGGACTTGAAAAAGAAGACTCTTATTCTGCTTTAATGGGATTTGATGGAGCTATTGTAAGAGAAATTCAAATTGGTCAAATGAAAAATGCTTTAATTTTATTGGAGAAATCTGTAACACTATTATTACAAAAAAATTGGTTTCATGAAACACGATCTCTTATAGAAAGTTTTAGCAGGACTATCAAGCGTTATGGAGAAACTGAATTTGCTACTGAAGGCTTGATCTCTCTTGGATTCGCTATAATAGATATTTCTTTCGATAATGCAATGCATATCCTTAAGCAAGTCACTAATCTCGATCGGAAAAATGAAAAACATCTCCACCTACAAATTGGTGAGCGATTAGCTGTAATTTCTCAAGAAAAAAGATCAAGTGACAAACGTATTATGGTAGAAGCAGGGAAGAATCTTGTGTTAGCAAGGGAATATGCTCGTGGAAATGAATTGTTTGAAAATTTTTTGAAGGATCCTTTACCTACTCTTTTCCCAATGGTCCTAGCGTATTTAGCTTTAGGGCATCTAATTGAAGATGATAATAAGAGTGCAACTGAAATTCTAAATACCCATCGAAAGAACAAGGAACTTCAGACGGTAATTCGTGAAAATGAAGTTGCCCGGGCATATTTTGACTTTAATATTGAGGTGTTCTCATCACTACGAGCTAGCGATGGGATACGATATAATTCAGCAAAAAAAGCCTTTCTCCGTGTTGTAGGAACTTCAGATCCTATTATGATGCTCTATATAAAAGAACTTCAGACTAAATTCCCTTCAGTTCCATCTCCTTTCTTCTAGAACGAAATTATCAACTAACAATTAGTATTTATCTGTAGAAAAGTCAAAATTCCCCCAGAGTTTGTCAGCAGATTTGTGAATGACTAAAAAAGAGAAAAACCTTGAAAACTAAAGAGACTTAACAATCCATTATTTTAAGATAAATCTGCTTTTTATCTTTCTTATCAAGAGGTTTTTTCATGCCGGAGCCCATTGAAGTTATAATAACTGATCCTTCTGGAAAAGTCATTTTTGGGGCAGGAAAGGGTGCTTTAAGTAGAAATCAAAAAATTAGTGGCACTTTGACGCTCTCTCTTTCATTATTTGCAAACAAAGTGGTCAATGAAGCAATACAATTTGTACGATTTGAAAATCATCGTATGATTTTCGTCACTCTCGCCTCTGCACCTGATATGTATGCTGTTTCTCTTGTTCAGAAAGATATTCGACCTGCCCAATTTGTACCATTGACAAGTGTATTCTTAGATATTATTGGGCGGCTCTACACATCCAGAAAGCTGACAAAAGAGAATCGCCAAGAGCTTCAATCACTTTACGAATACATGTCTATGCCTACTGATGGCCTTCTAATCGCACCTTTGAGTTCAACTGGATTTTATTCTACTCTTGTCATCGCTATCGGCCTTATTTATGATTTAGGATTTTTTGATGCTCAAAAGGTGATCTCTCGACTACATTATGTCAAATTTAATGAAATTTCAGAATTAATCAAAGAAAATTCTCCGCATGGGATTTTATCTTGCTTTAAAACTGGTGAGATGCCACAAATTGAAGGAATCAAGCATCTAGTGACTACTGAGACCTTAAATAGTATCATGAGTTCAATAAATGGTGAAGGAAAAGATTGGGAAATCACTGCACATGTTTTTGGAGATGACTCTAATGCGATGAGGGTTTCACAAGCCCTTACTTCAGAACGAGCTGAAGAACTTGGTCGAGTTATTGATTATTTAAAGCCAGAAGATAGAGATTTACTATTTGAAGCTCTGAGAAACTGTGTTCTATCCCCTGAAGATACTATTGAAACTTTAGAATCATTATTTGGACATAAGGTAGCAGATTTACCTGAAATTTCAGTAACTCCGGAGCCTGTTGAACCAGAAATTCCCCCTGAAGTACCTATGGAACATACTAAAATTACATTCCCTGAAGTAATACCAGAAGAATTGCCTCCTGAGATAACCCCAGTAGTTCAAGAAATACCTGAGGTACAAGAAACTCCAATCACAGAAGAAATAATTGAGACTCCCCCTACGCCTGAAGTAGAACTAGATGTTCCTCCTCCTGTTGTATTTAAAGAAGAACTAGTGGACGTTAAAGAGGAAACATATAACTTTGCAAGTTGTCCAATCGAAATAGTCTATTGTAAAGGAAGTTCTTTTAATCAGGTTAAACCAGTAACCCTTGAACGAAAATTAACGAGTATTGTTATTCTAGTTTTCGAAAAGTCTCCAGATGTATATGATTTTCAAATTGCTTTGAATCCTGAACGAGCTAAAGATGTTAAATCAGCAGTTGACGATATTGTTGACCGTTTTAAGGGACAAAAAGGAGAAAGTTATCCAGGAGACTTAGTTTTTTCAGCAACTGCAGAAAAAAGCTCTAAGATCATCCGAGCTTTAGCTTGGACATCACTAACTGAATTTCTAAGGCAAATGCAGATGAAACTATTACCTCCTAGTGAAGCGCTCCTCTTTCTAAATGAAGGGAGTATAATGATGATTCCTCCAAAACGGCGATTCGACCGGAAACAATTACCAAGTCAGATACTTAAAATCGTCAGTGAACAAGAAGTAGAAGATAGTACTTCAAAGAAAATTACCAACCCAATACTACTACAAGGCGCAATAGTTGATGATTCTCTGATCGATTTAGTGGTTCCTCTTAAACAGGGAGCAGGAGTTGCATTCGTACCAAGAGACGACAATGAAGAAATGCCTGAAATTATGCTCTGGCTATTAACAATCTCAGAAGTGTCTGGTGTTGGATTCTCACGATGGTAGCATCGACTGGTTAATTATAGGGCTTCCTTAGGATTCATCTATGAATTGAAAGAATATTTTTAATTATCCAAATGTGGTTTCTTAGAGCGAGGCTCTTTATCTAGTGGATTAAAACGTTATTCTTTATGGTTAGGAAGGGTTAAAAGGTAAATGCCTTCAGTTAGGATGAATGAGCTTCCTCGGAGCTGTGAAATCATCTGTCCAAGGAGGCTGACACTTTTGGTCACCTATGACCAAATTTCCTAACTATTTTTACTAATTACGAATAGTTTTCAGTCGCGAAAATCTTTAGAAATAAGCTCTAATTATCGAAAGTAAGGTACATCCAGAAATATTGTATGGCGACTAATCCATGAAATCCATTCTTGTTGTCAGAAAAAGGGGAGTAAGTCCTCTTGTAGGCGTTATTTTGATGATTGCAATGGTTATAGTGGCAGGGACGCTTACATTTATTGTTTTATCAGGTGTCTTCCTTCAGCAAACTCCAGTTGATGTTGAGATTGAAAATTTATCAGATTGGAAAAGCACCAATGAAGATGTTTTAGTTGACCAATTCTCCATTACTGTAAAAAACCTTAGAACCGAAACTGTAACTCTCAAAATGACCAATATCACTGTTATTAATGCGACTTCCAGGGAAGCACTCCCTAGTTGGCGAGTGGTTGGTACAGATTTTGATTACGAATTAGCTGGTAACCAGATCAAGGTATTCACTCTGAAATGTTCTAATCCCACACACGAATTAACCCCGAATTATGATAGAATTCAAGTTCAGCTCCAAGCTTCAGCAGGAGATAGTTCAAAAACAGTAAAATCACAAACTCATAGAACTGGTGACACTTACGGGCCTATTACTCTTACTGCAGAGTCTTTTCACGTTACTGATGAATATTTAAATCTTACAATCCAAAATAATGGCACATTGGATTTAGATCTTATTGTAGAAATAGAAGGTGTGAGAGGATTCCTCTTTAATAATACAGCTTATATTACACAAAGCAGTTTTCCTCTCGAAGGGGTAAACATTGGAGTTGCCGGAGTAATCACCCCTGGTGAAGAAAAGACGTTAAGATGGAACGTGACCACAACAGGAACACTTCCATCAGGAACATACTTTGTTAGAATATCGATCTTTGATACTTCATTTCGAGGAATGGGTTTTTCGTTAGTAAATTTCCAAATTTAAACTAGTATACTATCTTATAACGCATTTTATTACCTAATTCCTACGTTTCTCAGTTCTCTGTTAGTAGAGATTTATCATTAGCTATGGTGTTCTCTTTGATGAAAAAAAAAGTAATTCTTGTAATAATTGATGGATTGGGAGACCTTCCTATACCCGAATTAGACCATAAAACCCCTCTTGAATCTGCTAATACCCCCATGCTAGATATGTTAGCTTCCAAAGGAATATGTGGAATGAATACAACCATTGCTCCAGGAATCCCTCCTGGCTCTGATACAGCACATTTGTCTCTATTTGGTTATGACCCTAAGAAATATTACACAGGACGTGGGATTTTTGAAGCAGCTGGTCTTGGAATTCCTCTCAAACCTGGGGATATTGCTTTTAGAACCAATTATGCTACGGTAAAGAATGGTATTGTCGTTGATCGTCGAGCTGGACGAATAAATGATGATGATAATGAACTAGCTAAAGTTTTTACTGATTTAGAATTTGATGGGATAATCATCACCTATAAACCAAGCGTTGAACATAGAGGGTGTTTAGTTCTTCATGGAAATGGTCTGTCTGATAAAATAACATCGAATGACCCTAAAATTGAAGGAAATCCTCCTGCTACAATTCAAGCCCTTGATAACGACGCAGACAAAACCGTTCAAATTCTTTCTAAGTTGATTAATGAAGTTGAAACTAGATTAGGAATACTTGATTTCAATAAAAGACGCGTAGCAGAAGACAAGCTCCCAGCAAATGCGTTACTAGTACGAGGGGCAAGCTCCGCTGTAAATTTTCCTAATTTTCAAAAGAAATATGGTTTAAAAGGCGCTTCTTGTATAGCGGGGGGAGCCTTGTACAAGGGAGCTGCTACATTAGCTGGAATGAGTGTTATTAATGTCCAAGGTGCAACCGGACGAGTAGATAGCGATCTCAAAGCAAAAGTAACAGCATCTATTCAAAGTCTTGAAAATGATGACTTTGTTTTCCTTCACTTCAAAGGAGCAGATAATGAAGCGCATGATGGTAATTTTATAGGAAAAACTCAATTTTTAGAACGGATTGATTCTGTATTAGAGCCACTTACAGGCATGGAGAATGTGGTACTTGCAATTACGGGCGATCATAGCACTCCTTGTTCTTTACGGGATCATTCAGCTGACCCTACTCCTATTTTAATCTATTTTCCTAATTGTAGAAATGATAAGGTTGATACTTTTAGCGAAAGAAGTGCCATAAGTGGAGGTTTAGGCCATTTGAGAGGTACTGATACGATTAATACAATCATGGGAATGGCAAACCGAACTAAAAAATTTGGAGCTTAACGGGAATTAAATTGCTTAATCCTGACGATATTGCGGACTTACAGCTTGCAGGAAGTATCGCAGCAGAAGTTTTACAAAAAACCATCGAAAATATTGAACCGGGGGTTAAAATCCTTAAGATTTGTAAGCTTTCTGAGGATCTTATTCAAAAATTAGATCCAAATGCCCGCCCAGCTTTTCCATTAAACTTATCATTTAATTCTGTAGCAGCACATGACACAGCTGCGCCAAATGATCCTCGAAAGGTCCCAAAGGATTGCTTAGTTAAAGCTGACATTGGGGTTCACA
Organism: Candidatus Hodarchaeota archaeon; assembly: GCA_016839955.1. Next base: position 13,603 of record JAEOTI010000083.1, read on the forward strand.
TTAATGGTTGGATTGCAGATACCGCAGCAACAAAAGCACTAGGCAAAGGAAAAAAAGCAAAAAAACTAATTGACGCTGCTGAAATCGCTCTTAATGCTGCTATAGATGAAGTAAAACCAGGGGTACGTGTATCGAAGATTGGAGAAATCATAGAAGATTCTATTAGTGAGAATGGTCTTAAGTCTGTAAAAAATCTAACAGGCCATACAATCGGTCGTTATTCTCTGCATGCAGGGATTTCTATTCCTAATTATCGCCATTCATCATTAAAACCGTCTCCAAAGTTACAAAAAGGTATGATTCTGGCAATAGAACCTTTTACTACGCCAGGAAAAGGATTTGTTACTTCAAATTCCCCTCCAAAACCCTTAATTTTTTCACTTCAAAAAACAAGGCTGGATAACAGGTTAGGACCAATTGAAGAAAGCTATGGCAATTTACCATTTGCATTACGTTGGCTTTCTGAAAAAACCATTCCAATAACTTTCAAAGAACTTATGGACTTAGCAAAAAAAAGGCAAATCAATTTTTATTCCCCATTAAAAGAACAATCAAATTCATTAGTAGCTCAAGCAGAACATACAATGTTCATTACTGAAAATGGTGCAGAAATTACTACACGAATGTGAACTACCACCTCTCATAGATGAGTGGCTTCTGGAACAAATTACTATCTGAACCAGAATTTTTCGTGCTTCCCCCGCTCGCAAGAGCCGGTTCATTACACGTTCTGGGACGGTTCACGTCCACATTCCCATTAGGGGTATAGTGGCTTGATCGCCCCCCAGTCTTCTCGTTCCGATTACTCAGTTTAGGTAACGGGAAGTCACAGACCACATTTTTCAGAGGATTATCTTCTTTCTTGTGCTGTTGTAGTTTGACGAATTGTTGTTTTCCGAGACTACAAATATTTAGGCCACCATTACCGTCTCGGTCTCCAGTCCATCCACATTCATTGCACATAAACTGCCTGTCGTTGATAGTTACATTTCGTGAACCACATTGAGAACATGTGTGGGTTGTCCACCACTCATTAACCAGTAACGGTAAATGACCGTATTCTAAACTCTTGGTGAAGAGTTTTTCACCTTGTGCTTTGAACGACCAGCGATGAAGGCGCTTACGGTGTTTCTTAGACGTTTTGTTACTCCTTGTACTAGCTTTCATTCTTACTCCCTTGGTATCCCGGATTTTCTTCGGCTGACCAATGCTAAGCAGCACAGGTTTGTCTGGCAAACTACTCATCGTTTTCTTCACGACCACATTTCGGAGTTGCTCAGCTACCACATACCTTTTCCGTCGTAACTTTTGTAGAACACAAGTCTTCCCTAACCGCTGTAATCGAGCGATCCGGTTCTCCAGGGTTTTCAGTCGTGATAACAACAAAAAAATTGTTGGATCATTCCCATCGAGAAGGATTGTCCTCTTGTTGTCATTAATTGCATAGACTAAACGCTTGATGCCAAGATCAATGCCCCAGGCTTCATGTAATCGCTCAAATGTAACGGATTTTTCAATTTTCAAGTGAACAGCATATTGTTTTCGATCACAGTTCCAAACAATGCAAAAAGACTTATGTTGCCAGAAAGACTCTCGAAGCAGTCGTTCTGCATAGGGATAAACTTGTACCGGCAGAAACAGTTTTTTTCTTTTCTGTAGGGTACTGATACTAACCCAGTACTTGAATTTTGTCGTTTTGTTAGCTTTCACGAAACTCCCGATCCGATAATCGAACCAGATAGGCTGACGTCGAGTGAGCTCGGGAAAGTGAGGGGATTTCGATAACAACCGGGCTAAACGTTCTTCCTTGATAGCTAACCTGTCCTGGGTGTTCGTTAGGATTTTCTCCTTTTTCCCCCTGGTTTTGATAGCGCGAGGTGAAAGAGTCCCGAGTTGATGTTCTAGGTTCATCTGACGGTCTTCTAACTTTTGGATCTCAGTCTCTAATTTTCTTACTTTTTTTTGCCATTTGTCCCGTTTGCTTGTCCATGCCTTCACCAGTGCAGACGCCCGATCACGACAAGCTTGAGTTAGACC
>JAEOTI010000607.1 GCA_016839955.1 Candidatus Hodarchaeota archaeon
AATCTGAAGGAGATTTTCAATAATAGCCTTTGCACGTTCAAAATCACCTTGTGATATCATTAACCTTATTGAATGTAGTTTATCTTCCAATAAATTGTCTCCTTCAGATTTTTTAGCAAAAAATTAGTAAATTTACCTGTTAATCAAAACAAATTAGTTATAATTCTACAGATTGCTAAAGCAGAGGCATTATTAAAAATATTTTATTTTTGGTTATCCAAAATGGAACCAATTCCTAATTGGATTTTAGAATGGATTCGCAAGGATCGGTTAGTCCGTAACAAATTCAAAATCAGTAAAATCTATCTTCGACATTCAAAACGGATTCAGTTAGTAAAGGAAAATAAAACTCCTGAGGGAACTTGGGAATCTTTTCAATATACTGTTCATTCAGATAAGTATGGTCGTTACCGAGTTACTTATTTCCAAGGTCAATATCATTGTAACTGTCCATTTTTTAAACACCGGTTGATTTGTAGTCATATTCTCGGGGTTTGTCAAAAAACTGGTGTTTGGCCAGAAAAAGAAACAATCCTTTTACAAGAGAAAAAGAAAAACGACGCTAAAAAATGATTTACAAACTTAATTTCATTGAATTGAAGGGGATAATAAGAAGATTTTCAATTACCAAAGAAAGATAATTAATGCAAATGGCTAAATTACAAGAATTGAAGCGGAAAAAATCACCTATGAAGGAGTTAGTTCGTTCTTGATAGAAAAAGAAAAAAAATCGTTTGAAAATCGCCGTCGTTTTGTTGAGAAATACAAAGGGATCCTTGATTATTCATAAACAAAAGATGACCTAAAGGAAGCAAAAGATCTTGAAAGATCCTAATTCCTTATCTAGAAGAATAGGGATGCGAGTTTGAACAGCGGTGAGTGTTTGAGAAATGTACAAACTTGTCCTTCTTCGTCATGGAGAGAGTGTTTGGAATAAGGAAAATAGATTTTCTGGTTGGGTGGATGTTGATCTATCAGAAAAAGGAGTAGATGAGGCAAAGAATGCTGGTCAATTACTAAAATCTGAAGGATATTCGTTTGATTTAGCATTTACTTCTGTTCTAAAGCGAGGGATCCGAACATTATGGATAGTTCTTGATGAAATGAATTTGATGTGGATCCCTGTGTATCGTTCATGGCGGTTAAATGAACGCATGTATGGTGGATTACAAGGTTTAAACAAAATAGAAACGACGAAAAAATACGGTGCGGAACAAGTACTCATCTGGAGACGAAGCTATGATATTCCACCTCCAATGTTAGATGAAAGTAGTGAAATGTTTCCAGGAAAAGATCTACGATATAATCACTTATCGCCTGAAGAAATTCCTCATGCAGAATGCCTTAAAGATGTAGTGACTCGCTTCTTACCATATTGGCATGAAGAAATCGCCCCAAAAGTAAAAGAAGGTAAAAGGATTCTAATTGTAGCTCATGGAAATAGCCTTCGGGCACTAATGCAATATCTCGATGACATTCCTAAAGAAGAGATTTTGAAGCTTAATATTCCTACTGGAATTCCACTTATTTATGAACTAGAGGAGACTTTGAAACCTATCAAACAATATTATTTAGGAGATCCAGAAGAAATAAAGAAGGCTACTCAAGCAGTTGCTGATCAGGCAAACGTTAACTAAAAACAAAGAGAAACTCAATTGTTGGTAATCTATCACTACTTTTTTTTAACAGATTCAACATCTGTGAGTTTAGGAATCTTACAAGTAATATGTTACATTTTTTAACGGAAAAAAATAAATTCAATATTTTCTTCCAAGTATTCTCCTCAAACAAATAGCTAGAACTTATATGAAAAGCATCTAATTGTAATTGTATTTGCTCTGGAGGTTTAATTAGACTTGAAGTATTTTAGAAAAGATTTTTTTAAAAAATTTAGCACATTCATTATCATAATTGTTTTTTTCTTAACAATTCCTCCTCATTTTGGTCAAGCAACTGGACAGAGTCAAACTGAAGAAAAAAGGGTTTTGACAACACCTCTTCCAGCTCTTAATGAATTCAGGAATGACATTGCCAGTAGTGATAGATCAAATGAGAAAATAAATGATGTTCTCAAACCGTTTCTACAAACTGGTGAGGTTCCTGAAAACGTATTACACACAAAATGTGGTTTAT
>JAEOTI010000608.1 GCA_016839955.1 Candidatus Hodarchaeota archaeon
GTTAAAAGTTTTACTTTCAATTAGCAAGTATTGTACTAATTCGTTCTGAGCTACTTTTCTTGGTTAGCTTAGGTTTCTTTTAATAGCTCACAAATAAATTTTCTCATTCCTTTTCAAAGAAAGCTTGGAAAATTCTATTTTTCCATTTTTAAAGACTGAGAATTAACCAGGTTCGAGTTTGTCCCACTTTTAGTTATTATAACAAAATAACTCTGTTTTTTCTTAAAAAAAATTTTGTGAAAAAATCAATTAACCAGTCTGAATGTCACGAAATGGCACATAAAATCAAATTTTTCTTTATTTTTCCTTTATATACTCTAAGAGGTGTCAAATTGCGATTTGACGACAACATCCTCTATGTTTTTTCAAGTATAATTACGATTCATATTCATATCTGAAACTCCTTTCACACATCTGTACCAGACCCTTCTACTAAAGATAACATCTTTTCCCTTACTTCTTCAACAAATTCACTTATATTTTCTCTGAAATCGTTGATTGTCTGTCCAGACAGATTTACTGAAGTAATAGCGAATTTAAATTCTTCTAATTCAAAGTAATCTTTGATTTTTATCTTTCCTGCTGGAAACACTAGGATTCCATTACATTTCCAGAACATTGTGTAAGCTAGGGTTTGAAGAATGTCTTTATGAGGTAATTTTAATTTCCCTTCTCTCCATAGTTCTTTGTATTTAACCTCGACAACTAGAATTGTTTCATTAAATCTTTTTAAAAGAAAATCTGGACGTAGTGTTAACCTTTTTTTAAAATTTGAAGTTTTTCCATAAATAAAACCTCTTTCTTGGTTTATAATAGTTATCGTCTTAAGTGATTGAGAAAATAATTTACCAATAAATAATTCAAATAAGATATTCATATTCAATATAAAGCAATGATAGGGGGATTTCCCCGTTTTAAAAGATAAGGACAGATTTGATAATATCATGTTGCATAGTTGATGCAAATATTTATACTTCTGATTGTTTTGATCGTAATAAACCGAGTTGATCATTTGTTTGTTGATATTAATTAATTGATTTACATCTCTGAAATAAGTTTTTTGTACTTCTAGCTGTCTTTTTAGGTTCGGGTGTAAATCCATTAACGATAATTTTCCAAGAGTTGTTTTAATTATTTGGTTTTCAATGCAATCAATTGACACTATTGGTTTTGAGGAGCAAATACGAGGTCTTGGAGAAAATATTTGGTGATGGGATTTCTTAAAATCTATTCTTCCTCCAAAAGAACTTGTTTTCGATTTTCGTCTTATGATTCGCTTCCTTAATTCTTTATTCTTTGTAAAAAGTTCGAGCTGTCTTAAAAAATAACTGAAAAAAAGGTTTAATATGCTTTCTTGTTGTGAAAAACTTGCAGAGATATTTAAAGATCTGATTGGTTGGTCCCATATATATTCTAAAATGTAAAAGATGTTTGATAGGTTTACAATTTTAGGTTTTATTACAATCAGATGACTCTTTAATTTTATGACTCCAATATTTGGACCCGTTCTTATCTGTACAGAATTGTCTAAATTAAACTGAACCTTGAGACCTAATTTTTCAGCACCTGTTAGAACTTCTTTATCAGGAGCTGAAATATCTTTTAAAGTAATTTCATCGTATTCAAACAGTGTTATTGGATCCATTTTCCTCTAATCTTACCTTATTTTCAAAAATTTCTTTTAAATCAATATCCTGGATCTTCTTTAGGATAATAATTTCTCCATTTTCTGTTTCTTTAACATCAAAAAATTCGTCACCAATAATAGTACGAAGTTCATCGTAGTTTCCCATTGCCATCTCCTCAAGCATCGGAATTATTGAGTAATACCATATTCGTGTCAGATAATCCCAATCGAGACCTTTCTCCATGAAGTAGGCATGTCCGATCTGGTAATTTCTTCCATACAAATCGTAAAGTCTTTGGTTAATATCCCCTAGTATGCTAGGTAACAATTCAATTAATCTATTATCCTCTAGGTGATTTATCAACCATTCTTTTAATAAACCTGGATCTGAATTTATCTCTTTAATGAAAAATCTCCTTCTTAGAGCCCAATCCAAGGGTGCTAATGTTCTATCAGAAGAGTTCATCGTTGCTATAATTCTTATATTATGTGGAATGAAGAATTCCTCCCCGCTGACTGCTAATTTTATTTTATTTTTCTCCCCTCGATACTCTATTAAATTTATCATTTCTCCAAATATGGAAGAAACTTCTCCACGATTAATCTCATCAATTATCATGACATACAAATCCTTGGTTTGCACCGCTTTCATGCAAAATTCTTTAAATATTCCCTCTCGTATTCTAAAAAGTGTATGTGATGCATTATCACTCATTTCAGGTTTATATCCCTCTATAAAATCATCATAAGAGAATGTTGGGTGAAACTGTACAAAATTAATGTGCTTTTTATCAGTCAAATACTCAGCAAACTTTTTTGCTAAATAGGTTTTTCCTGTGCCTGGTGGACCTTTTAAAATGATCTGTTTTTTTAAATTAAGAATTTCTTCAATTTCATCAAAATAAATCCTGGTGAATTCTTCATAAAAGGGATCTGTATCTTCTTCTATTTCAACTTCTACACCTTGAGGTGTTAATAAAACTCCAATATCTTGATCTGATTTCTCACTAGGTTGAATTTTTTCATCTGTTTCATATTTGTAAGATTCAATCACCTTCCCAAACAATTCTGAGAAATCCTTCATGTATACTAATACTCTAGGAGTTATCGAACCCAAGTAAACAATCTGCTTTCCATCGATAACAGAGCGATTCACCTTGTTTTTCTCATAAGTAGTCAAATCTACAAATTTAAACCCAAAATATAAGTCTCCTTCCTTATAATAAACTTGAAAGTGGTCTCCGTATCTACTCCAACTGCTTTCTTTGAGAAAGTATACAAAAATGAAACCCCTTTCAATATTCTCTGGTGGAATTACAGAATCTTTAATTTCAACACTTTTTAGCTTATCAATCCACAGTTCGTAGATCCATGAATCGAAAGTAAAAATCCTCTTAGTATTTGGATAATCAAAGCCCCTTCCTACGATTTTAATCAAATAACCACGATCTTCAGAAAAAATGAAGGAATCCACTAAGTAAATATCATCGAATTCAAACTTTTCGTTTTTATAAGTAGCATCTCTCCTTCGTGAAATAAATTCAATGAAATCGATATTCTGATTTCTAAGAAATTCAAAAAATATTGATTTATAATTGACCACTATCTTTGTCCTCCACTATTCAACATTTTTTAAAGAAATATTTTTCAATTTTTCCTTGATATTCAATTATCACTTAATTTTACAAATCTTTGATGTTTCTAAGAAATATATATTTGAAAATCATTAGAAGCAAGGTTGTTTTCATTTAACGGTTTTAAAGTTTATTACCTTTCGAAGTTATCCCTTCATAAATAATGGTTGTAAATTTACTTCGATTTTCACGATAGAATTTCACGTACTCTATTTTTAGATAAGATTCCACTTCTAGTAAATAGTCTTTGAACACCATCTGAACCTAGTGAAATCTGAAGAGGATCTCGCAATTTTATCTTTCCTTTTTTCAGAAAAAATCATTAAGTTTTGATGATCTGGATGATAAGCGCTCCATATCGTTAGAAAAAATCTTCCAACCAGTACGTGTTTTTTGATAGCAAAAAGGACATCTTTGCCAATAATTTGGTATATAGAATACTGCAAAGGGATGATTCTGGCACTTAGTTTCCTTCATCCCACCCAGATTATGCCACGTCACATTAATCAGTTTATTATCATGGATTTTAATCTCCCAATAGCAACCATTAAGCGCAGGTGCTCCATGTTCTTCATCCCTATAAAGGAAGCCGAGATTTAAGTAGTTACGATATTTTACTCCCCAATGAACATGGCCAGCTAACTGTAATAACGCTTTAGTCTGTAAATGGTTATTGAAATGCGTTAAATAGATTGTATCTTCATCCACTAGCCTTTGATCAGAAGAGATGGATATCTTTTTTGATATATAGATTTTTCTGTCCTTTGATAAATTAAAAGGCAAATCTGCATTAATAACTTGAATTCCTTCATCTGTAGGTGCAAAATCTCTGTTACCTAACACGTAATAAACTGGTATTTCAAGGGATTGGAGCAATTTCATTATTATCCGATATTTCTCATTCGCATCCTCTAGATCTCGGTCTAAAAAAGCATTTGTAAAGTCGCCTGCAAACAATACTGCATCAAATTGCTTATTCTTTACATTTTGGATTAATTTCTTGACAGAATCGATGTTTCCGTGGATATCACTAAAGGCTAAGAATCTAAGCATAGATCATCATGAAATGTTTAATTAATTGAAAAGTATAAGCTTTGTTATTCATGATATTGATTAATAACTGTAATAATGAATATATTAAATTGTCTTTTATTATCGTTTCAAAACAGAAGGAATCTATGAACAGATTATTCATGTTAAAATGTTGATAAAAAGATGGGAGAATTTACGAAACAAACACTTACAGATTTTGCGGAGTTCGAATGTAATCGACAATTATTTATTAATCTGACAAAAGATGATCACCAGCTCATTCGTCCTTTTAGAGAGATAATCCCTTTAGAACGGCCCAGAATAGGATTAAAACTTTTATCAAAATTAGGTCAAAAATATGAGCAAATGACTGTATATCAGCGGTTAATAAAGATCTCAGGGGTGAAATATTCCCCTACAAGTGTTGGAACATCAAAGCTTATTCATATAACTAAAATAAATCCACCATTACTGGAATCATACTATCAGGAATGCCTAAGCAATAATACAACTTCATTATGCTTACTTGAACATGAATTCCCGATGCCTGAATCGTTTCTTAAACATATCTTTGCTAAAGATCCTCAATATATCTCTCCAAATCTATCCACATCATCATATTTACGTCCCGATATTCTTATACTCCAAAAATTAGAAGGATGCAGTGATATTGAGGTTAAAGAATTACTTCCTGATGGTACAATCCGAATTTTATCTTCTGATGAATTTAGCTCACGTATAAGCATTAATACTATTGATATTAAAGTGTCTAATCCTGATAGTGTCGGCAAGAAACATTTTTTCGAGATTTTGTTTTATGCGTCAGCATTAAGCCACTATATTTACCAGCATAACCTTCAAGATAAATTCTTTGTCAATATTAAGGATAATGGTATTCTACCTAATATTCCCAACTTCTTTATTAACGAGATCACTGATTTATTTACACATATTGTCTCAATTAACTGGGAGGATACCTATTTACTCTTTTCATCGTCAATAGATGTTGTACAAGAAATCCTTCAAGTATTACCCAAAGATCTTGATCAGTATCTTGACGTCAAAATCCAACCAGCTTGTGGTCGATGTAATTACCTAGATGACTGTAAGGCTTCATTAGGGATGAATAATCCTGATTCAGGCGAATGGGATGTTCGACTCCTTCCTTATGTTTCTAGATCAATAGCAGAACAATTAATCCAATATGGTCTCACAACAGTGAATGAAGTCGCGGCTAATATTATGAACCTCCCAACTGGGATAACCCCAGGACCCCTTTACCCACAAAAACCATTGTTATCATTAAAATCCAATGCATTATTATCACAACAAATTGTTAGTCCACGAGAAGGACAAATTCACTCATTGACTCTTCCAAAATACAATGAATTGACCATTATCATCGATATCGAGGCCGATCCCGTCCATGAACGAGTTTTTATTATTGGTTTACGATTTACTATGTCAGTACCCAAAGGAATTTCCTATGAACATGTGTTTGACAATTGGTGGGCACTATGGAAGGATTATTTGGCCAAAGTACCACAAACATCAAACAAATCAGATTTACGTAAAAAACTACAAGAGAAGATTAATGCGATTCTTCCCCAGAATGTGTATGAAGAAGAACTCCAGATATCTTTGGAGGAGGTTTCGAGATTCGCTAATAGCTTGGAAAAATTATGGGAGCCATTACCACGGGAAAATGAGATTATTCTGAAGAATGATAGAATAAGAGGAAGAATAGCTCAACAAACTAGGTTCAATTATTCGTATATCTATGTAAATGGCGATTTAACAGATAGTGATGAAGCAGAACTAGTGAAAGCATTAATTCATACACTATTTCGAATAATTACTATTTGTCATCTCATCGAACAATTCATTGTTGGGCTTGGTCGAAATGATAAACCATTTTCACCGACACTAGCTGTCTATTACTGGTCAATTGAACAATTAGAAGAACTCCAGGAGTTGTTACAGCGCAATTTTGAAATATTAGCAGTTGACCCATCGATACGAGTCCCCTTTAGTCGCGTTATAGATTGGCTAGCTCCAAAAGAGTCGGAAGTACCAGATCCATACCAGTTTCGGAAATTATATGATTTACGAGCATTTGTCGAAACAACTAGGGGTTTACCCTTCGTCATTAATTATACTTGGCATGAGATAGCGGATATGCTCTATGGAGTAAAGAGTAATAAGAAATTCTGGACACCACACTTCAATTATATGGATTTCCAAACATGGCATGAGTATCTAAATGAAAAAAACATGAATCAAAAAATAGCCCTTTTTAACGAATTATCACGGCAATTAGCACATAAATTACGGACGATAGACAACTTACGAATAGCTTTTCAGAAAGAATCTCGCCACTTGATCTCCTGGAAAGCAACTCCAGTAAAAAGCAGGATAATGGGAAGCAGCCGATTAGAACGACAGTTCCATGATCTAGCAAGCCTTTGGTTCATTTTTTCACGGTTAAATGCAACCTTCCAAGAATTAGAATGTACTAATTTTAGAACAACATATCCTGAATTAAGTATAGGAAAACTAGCCGCTGGAAAAGTCACCAATTTAGCAGAACAAGGACTAGTTGATGACTATGCCTATTCCTTTGAGCTAGAAGGTCTTTCATCAAACATGAAACTAAATGAAGGAGATTATGTCTATCTTGTACCATTTGAGCTCCGCGACAAAATGGGTTATTTTCGCAACTGGCTAGTAGTGATTGAAGAAATGAATTGGGATGCAGTCACAAATAGCTTTCATGTGATGACA
>JAEOTI010000609.1 GCA_016839955.1 Candidatus Hodarchaeota archaeon
ACTTTAACGATCAAAACATTGCGGCAGTAGCGGGAAACATTAAAGTTGGAAACAGACACAAGGAGTTAACTAAAATACAAGCGCTTGAATACGTATTAGATCTTAACATTCAAAGAAGGGGAGAATCTACTCTTGGCAAAATAACAGTCGTTCCAGGACCATTAGGAGCTTTTAGAAAATCTGTTGTTGAGGAAGTAGGGTTATACTCGGGGGACACTTTTGCTGAAGATTCTGATCTTACTATGAACATACTTAAAGCAGGATATAAAATAAAGTATGAAAAACGTGCATTTGGATATACTGAAGCACCGGATACATTTCTTGACTTGGCTAAACAGCGATATCGTTGGTATAGAGGACAAGTACAAACAGTGAAGAAACACATACGTGAAATAATTTCAGTTCCGTGGGTTTTCTTTGATGGAATAATACTATCATGGTTTTCTTTTTTCACAGTATTGTGGTTACTTGTACTAATGTTTAATCCTTACTCTTCATTTATTGTTTACAATCCTCAACCATTAGCTTCAATGGCAACGATGAGTCTCGATTTCTTTAAAATGTCACCATTATTTTATATCTTTTGGCATGCTGTGTTTTTTATTTTTGATGTTTGTGTTGCGATATATGCAATAAAGGTAGATGTAAAAGAAAGTCCAAAATTGTTAGTGCATATTATCTTTTTCAAGTTATTTTATGTGAATCTGATGGACACTCTCAGGATTATGAGTCAATTAGAGGAGTATCTAAACTACCCAATGAGATGGGAAACTATTAAAAGAAGCGGTAAAATTACGCGCTCGTAATGAGGAGTTTTGTTCCTCTACTATTTTATTCCTCTAAGAGTAGATTATTTGATCTATGATAATCTGATTTAATTTAATATATAACGAAATAAAAGATATAAGAATAAAAATAAAAATAGAAAATTATGTAATTATTTTACAGCTTCAAAATAGATGTACCATTGCTCATCGTCTTCCAGAAATTCAGTTCCTAAGTGTTTATGCTTAGTTTGTTTGGCTAAATCTCTTGGAACAGATTCACTTGCGGGTTTATAGTCTGTTATAACTTTTAACACGGTTCCAGGTCGCATTTTCATTAATTGTTTTTTAGTTTTAAGTGCTGGAACTGGACAAACTAATCCGCAGACATTTAATTCTTGGTCAAAATTCATATTTATCTCTCCTTGTTTTTTTTTAATTATTATCTTAATCACAAACAATTGAAAATAAGGGTTCTTCCATATCAGAATCGGCCTTCATTTCAAATTCCATTAATTGAACTAATCTAAGGGCTTCATATCTAACCTTTTTCTGTTCAAGACCTGTATTTTTAGCGATTTCACTTATTGTACTTGGTCCTTGAATGTTTACATAATCTAACACTTGAGTTCTTGTAGTTTTTTCGAAATTCATTAATTCTCGTTTTGATTTTAGATTAATGGCAGTTTTTAATTCCTCTTCATTCACTTTTCCTTCTTCGAATAATCCCTTTGCTATTGCGCTATCAACAAGTTCTTTGCCTTTTTCGGTCCAAGCGACTACAGTCGTATATCCTTTTTCCGAGCCAACTTCACCAGCAGTTAAATCAGAATAAATAGCTGGAAAATCTTGACAATGTGCACAGAAATTATTACAGCTTAGACATCTTCTTGCTTCTTGTAGAGCCATATCTTCATTAAACATTTCATCAATTTCTTCAAATGACCATTGAACTTCTTCTGTAGGTTCATCTATGCATTCAGGTTTCAGTGAATAATCTTTTGGTGGAGTTTTTGGACCTGCAAAGAACATTTTTTGTTGCATTGCTCTTCCAGCTTCTAAATTTTCACCCTTCAAATACCTGTCAATTGATACTGCTGCTTCTTTTCCATGAGCAATACCCGCTATTGCAACAGCTTTTGAATTAGCTACAATATCTCCTCCAGCAAAAACGCCTGGTATACTTGTTTCAAATGTGATTGGATTAATAGTAATCTTATTTCTATCTTTCTCGAGTTTACTGTTAGTTGCTTCATCAATTAGGTCAAAATCAACAGCTTGACCAACTGCCATGACTATATTATCAACTGGAATCTCATATTCAGTACCCTCAACTTTATTTAACGGTCGTCTACCAGTATCATCTGGATTGCCCCATTCAATATTATAGCAATTTAAGACTAATTGGCCATTTTCATTCTTAGTAATCTTTGAAGTTGATGTTTCAAAATGATACTCCATAAATTCATATTCTTTTTCAGGAATATCTTTTAGAACTAATTCAAGTTGCTTTTCACTCATGATATCAACTAAATGGACTTTATCTGCTCCAAGTCTTAATGCTGTTTGAGCTACATCTACGGCAACGGGACCTCCTCCAATGATTCCAACTGTTTTACAATTGAATTCTTCATTGTTTTCCCAAAAGCGATATTTTCTATCCATAAGAAAATTTATAGCTACATGAACATTTGGTAAGTCCTCGCCTTCTAAATGTAAGGTTCTTGGCTTATATTGTCCAGTGGCAATAAAAATAGCCTCAAATCCATCCTTTTTGAGATCTTCAATCGTCATGTCTGGACCAAAAGGTTTGTTTAACACCAATTCGACACCAGCTTCTGTAATGGATTTCACATCATAGTCTAATACATAATTTGGTAATCTAAATTGTGGTACACCAAATCGTAGCATTCCACCAGTTTGATCAGTTTTTTCAAAAATTGTCGGTGAGTATCCTAATTTACCTAAGTAATGCCCGGCAGTAAGTCCAGCGGGTCCAGCTCCGATAATTGCTACTTTCTTACCATTATTCTTAACAGTTTTCTTGATTTTTCGATCTTGCTTGATTTCCCATTCGGTTACAAATTTCTTTAACTCTCTAATCGCTACAGGATGATCATCCCCGATTAATGTACAAGCATGTTCACATTCATTTGTGCAAATTCTTCCACATATTGAAGGTAATGGATTAGCTTCCCTAATTAGATCAACTGCTTCTTGATATTTACCTTGACGAATTAAAGAAACATAACCTTGAGCATTGACACCTGAAGGACAACCATTACAACATGGGGAACAGATTATACCCTTATCAGTTTCTTCAGATCTCATTTGAGAATTGCAAAAAAGACCTATTTTTAGAATCTCTCTGTTCATTTCATCTTCCATTTCTGCAGCTCCCCGCATCTCGCAAGGGACACCAACAATTCCAACAGGATCAAATGTTTCACCAGTAAGTTCTACTAATCTTTCAAGTACTGCAGAACGACCATAGACAACACCTGCTTTCTGAACAACTTGATCAGGATCAGATACTCTATCGGCCTTTGGTTTGTCGTCGTCTTCTTGAACCATGACAATTTCTTTAAGAGATTCACTCTCTAATAATTCTTTAGCAATAGTAGTGACAAATCCACCATTTGAAGCTTTTGCTAATATCTCTGGATTTTTAGTTTTCAGTGAGTATACTGCTAGCGGTTGTTTCTCTTCAAATTTCTTTTGTATAACTTGTGGACAAGATTGATAGCATTTTCCACATTCTTCTCCATTTCTTTCAAGAATACAGTAATCCTTAAGTGTTGGTCTCGAAATACTCATTTCAATATGTTTACATGAACCTGCGCATAATCCACAACCTTGACAAAGACCAGTATCAATAATTTCATCTTTTAATAATTCAAAACTCATGTCTATCCCTCTTTAATTGTTATTTCTTTTACAATTCCATTTGGATCAATCGTAAATTCTACAGAACCATTTTTATAGGTCCCTTCAACCACATCAAAAACGTGGGTTTTATAATCTTCAAAATTATCTTCATCATTAATTTTCGACCTAAAACCTCCATAGAATACATTTGATAGGTTCATATTACCACCAATCTTTCTTATCTCATCCGTAATCTTTTTGTATTGTTTAGGATCTTTACTTTTTATTGCGTTGTGTAATTGAGTTTCAAGCTCTAGGAGTTCTTTTCTGTATTTTTTCGTTTGGTCACTCACTTCAATCTGATTCGCGTCCTCATAAGTCTCAATTATTTTAAGTGTGAGTGAGATTGAAAGATCTCCACCTAATAAACCAGTAATCAATGGTAATTCTTCAAGTAACCTTCCTGTAAGCACATCACCAAGAATATCTCCAGTTGAAGGAATTCTACCTTTTGGTAATCCAGATGTTAGATATGTAAACCTAAAGAAGTTTCCTAAAACATCAGGTAAACTATCTGTCACATCATCGTCTTGATCAGCAAGTTTATCTGTAGCGCCTAATTCAGAATGTTCTGTGGCGACTTCAATATTACCCATTAAAGTACCGAACATTCCCAACATTCTTATTCCTGAGCGATCTAATGAAGGTTTGCAACCTCTACAAGGGGCATTATAATCAATACATCTTTCCTTGCATTCTTTTGCTATAAATCCATTACAAAGATATCCAAGATCATTGAAGCATGTTGTTTCATCACTATACTCAATTTGACGTTTGACATCATCTAAATAATCGCATGTTGTCTTTCTTGAACATACAGTACATAGATTTTTTAACTTAGGAAACTCTTCATCTAATATTGCAAAATTCAACTCTTCAATTTCTCCAAGACAACCATTAACTTTAACTGCTTCTTCAAAGAATTTATTTAGTGGTGTAATATCATGACCTCTCTGATTTGAAAGAGCAAATACTCCACCAGTAGTAGCGCAATTTCCATAGCCAATTACTTTATTGGAATTAGAGATGATTTTATTAAGAACTTCTTTATCTTCAAGATTGAGATATCCAGTAATGACTGCTATATCAGTTTTCGTTTCTTTCCAATTCTTCGGATCTTCAATAAATTCTACTTTATACTTCGATTCACCATCCAATAGGATAGTCTCATTGAAACATTTGTTACATCCATTAAATTGAAAAACTCTAACATCCATCTTTAATAGTCCCCTCCTCTTTAATTGCATCAGCTAATCGTATCAC
>JAEOTI010000810.1 GCA_016839955.1 Candidatus Hodarchaeota archaeon
GACTAATGAAATCGTTATAAATGATTATAATGGTTTCCTTATCAAACCATATTCATCTAGAGAAGTAGTTGACAAGCTGAATTTTCTTCTCTCAAATCCCCAAGAAATACCTCGGATGGGAAATAACTCTATTAAGATCGCGCAAAAAGAATTATCACTTGAAGATAACACACAAAAGATAATTAAATTGTATGAAAAATTATTATCAGTTTTGTGATATTTCTTCCTAAGCAAAAGTGTGACTTTTAGTGGTTAGGATGAGAGTATTAATAATCTTACATAAAGAAAGAAGAAAAGGAGGTGCTGTTCTACAAGTTAAAAAATTAGCATCATTTATGAGTAAAAAAGGTCATGAAATTTTTATCATATCGCTTGACAAGTACATCAAAACAAGGAATCCTTTCAGAAATATACTCGATGTCGTTCATTCGTTAAAACAAATTTTCTCAACCTATAACTTAGATATCGTATTAACTACTGATCCCTTCTTCACAAACTTATTAGCTCTTATAGTGAATAAAGGCAAACTACCTATAGTTCTCAGATTAGGAGCTGTTTTTGATTCTTTTTATGCAGCTAGGGTTGGTGAAAGGATTTTTAAAAGAGGTCATGTTTTTCCCCTTTATAATTTCCTTCGTATTTTATTTTATTGTTTCTCCATTCCAATCTTGCAAAAGACAAATCTCATTATATTTAATTCTTACTTTCTTCAGAATATGTATCCAGACTTCTCTAATTCGATTGTAATTCATAATGGTGTCGATTATGTAAGGGAAGGAATCACGAAAAAGGCTGAAAACACCATTAAATTGATATATGTTGGACGTATTGAACCCAGAAAATCACTAGAACTTATTTTTGATACTCTTTCAATTTTAACAGATAGAAATATCAAATTTTCCTTTTCATTAATTGGGAGAACCGATTTTCAACCTATGTATTGGCATAAGCTTAGTAACAAGATATCTGAAGGTAAACTTTGGAATAAAGTAGTAAGTTTGGGAGAAATTGAAAATAAAAGATTACCAGCAATATTACAGGAACATGATATTTTGATTTTTTCTACAGATACAAGGAACTTTCCCATTACAGAGAGTCTACCTAATGCAATCCTGGAAGGAATGGCTAATGGATTAGCAATAATTTCAACCAAAGTGGCTGGTCTTCCCGAGGTCATTAACTTTAACAATGGTATTTTCGTTGAACCTGATCCAGTGGAATTTGCCGATGCTATTAATTTTCTATCACGAAATTTGGATCAGCTTCATGAAATGAAATTATCTAATATTAAAAAGGCAAGAGATCATTTTAAAATGAACGATATTACAGAAAAATATATTGAAGCATTTGTACAAGCCAAAAATGCAAAATTCTAGAAATTTGTTTTATACCCCATGAAATTCGATCTAAACGTTACCTATGGTTTATTTAAATAGCCTTGTTTATAGTATTAATTCCTTATTAGATACAAAAAACCATTCACGATCATTAATCGATTAATCTTTAATATTGAGTAACGATAGTCTTTCTTTCGATCAAAACATAATAAAACATAAAATTATCAATTAATTATGTATCATTTAAAGCAGTAAGGGTTCTATTTGGAATTTTATTCATAATACAAGGATCTAGTAAAGATGACTGTTTCAATCTATAAATGTCAAAGCTCATATCCGAAAACGTTCAATCCTCCAGAAAATTATCCCGAATTTTCTTCAACAGGTTTACATTCAGATTTAGATCAGGCGAACCACATTTTTCCCGCAATTAGACATTCATTATTGCTGTTTGGTTTTGATAAAGATAACTTTGGATATCCCAACTGGAATCCTTTAGGTGAAATAATTGATAAAGGGGATTTAGTGCTTATTAAACCAAATTTTGTTAAACACAAACATAAAAAAGATGAGGGCTCACTTTTAGAATTAATAACAAATCCATCGATTATTAAAGCTGTGATGGATTATGTTGTACTAGCATTGAAGGGAGAGGGTACGATTGTTGTCGGTGATTCTCCAATACAAGAAACAAATTTTGATTCATTAAAGAATTTTTTAAGAATTGAAGAATTGACAAAAGGTTATGAAGAATTCCCTAATATTAAAATTGAAATCATTGATTTCAGAAGAGAAAGAGCGATAACAGAAAGATACAAAGAAATCGAGAGAATACCCCTCTCTGGTGATCCCCTGGGATATACAACTATTGACTTAGGTAATGATAGTGCTTTATCTGTTTATTCCCACCAATTTGAAGATTTTAGAGTAACTAATTATGACAAAAACAAGATGATTGGTTTTCATTCCCATAATAAACACAAATACATTGTGGCAAACACAGTTTTAGCTGCAGATGTCGTTATTTCCCTTCCTAAGTTAAAAACTCATAGGAAAGCGGGAATAACATGCGCACTGAAAAACCTTGTAGGTATAAATGGATCAAAGTATTGTCTTCCTCACCATCGAAAAGGGTCTCTTGAAGAGGGAGGGGATGAATATCAGTTTCGGTCGATGAGAAAGAGATTATTGTCAAACATCGATGAAAAGATAGCCCAATCCCAAAGAGGATTAATATGTCGTTTTTTATACGGTTTAAAATTTCTCATTTATGTAACAGCGA
>JAEOTI010000610.1 GCA_016839955.1 Candidatus Hodarchaeota archaeon
CCTTCAGAGAATTCAACAAAAGCATCAATGATTTGCTCGATTTAGTGTACTATCTGCTGCTTGCTCAAGGAGATCTTAAAAATCCTCAGATTAGATCAATAGCAATTGCCGAAAAATATGCACGAGCTACTTTAAGATTGATAAATCTTCCACAAATGATGAAAGAACTAGGAATAACTCCAACAATGAATCAAGAAAGGTTTGCGTGGTAAAATATGTGGATAGTCTTAGGTGAAGAAAAAGGAAAAATAAAACTTGTTTCGTCTTCAAAAATGGACGGAATACTACCTAAAGGATCCTTCCTTACAGTTGAATCTAAACAGAATAAGCACATCTTGAGAGTTGTAAATAGCCAACAGCACGAACCCTATTCTCCAGCCCCAATGTTGGCTGATATGGATTTAGCGCCTCTTCGGCAAGATCAGAAATGCCAAAATATAATCCATGCAATAAGAGTTGGTGAAATAAAAGAAAGGAAAGACGGTTTTATCGATTTTATTCGGCCTCAACTTAAAGCAAGAAGATCAAACCAAGAGGAAATTGATAGTGTGCTAGGCTTAGATTCAGTCGGGCCAAGAATTTTTGTAGCGACAGTACAGGGTGGAAAGAACCAGATTCTTCGCGATGAAAAGGGGGGTCCCATAATTGTTTCAGTTCCAACTGAATTTTTCTATCATCAGACATTAATTTGTGGGAAAACTGGAAGTGGAAAAACAGTTGCATCTAAATATCTTGCTCAATACTTTGTTGAAGAACTGGAAAAATATGGTGCAGTTTTGGCGGTTAACGTAAAGGACGTGGATTTCCTCAAAATGGAAAAAGCTTCTATTACTGCCAACCCAAATTTGATAGAAGAATGGAAATCAATCCAAAAAGCTGCTCGTGGAATCGAAAATTTTACAGTTTATTATCCTGCAAATCAAATAATCGATCCCGGTCAAGGAGTAAATATGGATATTTGTAAGAGAATTACTCTTGACGTTCGTCTTCTTGACCCTGAGGCTTTGTCTGGTCTTGTAGTTGGGTTTTCAGACATTGCAGCTCAACATTTGCCAAATATATTTAGAGCGTGGCAGCGCGAAAGAACTGAGTCACAGGATGGAGAATTTACTTTTGGAGAGTTTGTTAGATATTTTGCCAGAGGTTCTCAAAATGATTATCATTATGATGCGATTAATACACGAGGCGATCCACTTCCCGTAACATTACCGTGGGGTACTTATCATAACATATTGCGAAATTTGAATTATGCTATAGAATTCTTTGATGATGAAACAGCCGCAACAATAACTGCTCAAGATATTCTGGTTAGAGGAAAGCTGTCTGTCATAAATGTTGCAGGAGAAAAAGGAATACAATTTGGCTCTGTAATTTTGCGTCACTTATTGAAAAATATTGTTGAGGAAAAGAGTACTGGAAGATCTAAAGTCCCAATCTTAATTATAATCGATGAAGTACACCAATTTTGGGATACAAGTAGTTCACGAGAAGCACTCGATGTATTAGATACAATATGTCGAACTGGTAGAAGTAAAGAAATTGGAGTAATATTCTCATCACAGAACCCTTCTGATATACCAAGAGGTTTGTCAAATGTAATTAATACTAAATTCTTTTTCAAATCAGACAGGTCTTCAGCAAAAGATTATGGTATTTCCATAACAAATGAAGAAGTGCAAAATCTTGGAAAGGGCTATGCTATAGCTAACATTCATGGCTTACCACAAGTTAGGGTCGTGAAATTCCCGTTAGCTTTGTCAGGTGTATTCGAAAAAAAGAGGGATTAAACAATTGGAGAAGTATTCGATTATAAATTTCCTAGAATCATTAGCTGATGATGAGGTTGAAAAAGTAATGATAAAACTGATTTCGGAGGGTGATCAAGGCGAGGATTTACTGAATCAAATCCTCGAGCGCGCGCGCGCTCTAATTGTGGAGCAAGAGAAATGATCACATATGATTACGTAATTGACAGAAATATGGGTAAAGGGAAAACAAGAAGATTTAAGCCTAATCGAATTCCTACCCGACTTAAGAATGTCGTCGTAATTGAGGGACCAAATTCATCCGCTAAGAGTACTCTCCTTAATATAATTTCGTTAGGTCTTTTTGGAACGAAAAGTTCAAGAATTAATCCAATATTACAAACTAGATTGCATTCACTATTAGATCAAAATCACCAAAAGATTAGATTTTCATTTCAAATTACTTCAGATAATGAAAAAATTATCCTGAAATCAGAAAAAGATGATATTGATGGAACTGAAATTATTGTCGAAGAAAGTATTGACGGGAAAAAATTTCATCCTTTGAGTTTTGAGAGTTTTCAAAGAAAATATAATCTGATTTATGACATACCAAGCAACCCAATTGAAAGGTTACCCGAGTTGTTAAAAGAATTAAAAGATGAACAACTTCAATTTGGGAATGATTTTAAAAATTTTGGGTTTTACTTGCGTGGCATTATTACCGAAATAAATAGTTCTAGAAATCCTAAACGTCTTAAAGAACTCAAGAAAAAACTTTCTGAGGCGAGTAAAAAAAGAGAGATAATAGTTGAAGAATTGCCTGACTTGGAGACTTTTCTGGATCAATTGGAGAAGAATGCATACTATGAATACTATTATGACTATTCGATTCGAGGCGAAGGGTTAGCAAAAAAAATCGATAAACTGAAAACAGAAATTAAGGCGCGCGCGCTAGATGGAAAAAGAATAAACCTTAGATTATCAAAAAAAGGGCAAAACTAGCCCGGCTCCAAACAGAATTTACTGAAGATTACAAAGAAGTAACTCCATTAATCCAAAGTACATTACCCAAAAATGAACGTTCACGATTCAAAATTTGGAAGGATGTTAATCCTTACGGTGCTGAAAGGAATGAACTGAACACGGTCAAAATTGAAGGTATTCACTATCAAGATATATTTACTAAAGAAATTGATGACCTAAAAAAAGATCGATCCTTCATGAATGCTAGGTCAATGGAGAAACTATTTCAAGCTTTGAATGAATTTGAGGATTCTATGTTTATGATTCCTGAATTGGAGGTTACAATTGGAGAATTGGTTGAAATATTGAAAAAAGAAATTGATGCAAGCTCTATTCTGATTAAGAAATATAATGTTATGACTGAAATAATTGATAAACTAAAAAATCTGAAAACAACTATTGAGGATTTACAAAGAACTAAAAAAGATTTGGAACAGGAATCAATTGCAAGTGATGATATTTGTGGAAAAACAATTGATGAATTTGATGAACAATCACGTCAATTGAAAAAAATGGAAGATGATCTGCTATCCTTGGCAACTCAGTGCAATGAGTATTGTCAACGCTGTATTTCCAAGGGTATTAACCAAGAGAAGCTTGAAAACCTGACATACAAAGAAATTGTTAAGGAGATAACAAGAAATGTTAAAATCAATCAATATTTATCGTTGGGTGAAAAACAGGTCTTGGAAAAAATCGAAAACCTACAAGATGAGATTGTTGGTAAAAGGGGTGAATTGTCAGGTCTTAAAATAGTAATAACCCAACATAAAAATGACGTTAAAAATCTGGAGAATCAAAAACCGCATAAATTTGAGAAATACGTCGAGTTGTTAATACCTCTTCTCCGAAAAACCGAGGCTGTTAGTCAGAAAATTCTATCTCAATATAACACTAATCTCAAGAACTTGATAAATAAGAAGGTACAAGAAGATCAAAAATTGAAGAATCACGAGTTGAAATACTATGATGAAGTTTCAAAGTATCTTGCTCACAGAATTGGTTATTTCAGGCATATTGGCGAGATTTACAGGGCAGAAGTAGTTGATCTTATTTCAGGAAGGATATTTACTGACAAAGGAGAAATTTACATAGTTGACATGGGTACTGGAGAAAGTCAGAGTGCGTATATTCTTAGTTTACTGAATATCAAAAATGATAACCGGAAGATAATAGCTCTTTTTGATGAGATTGCGATGATGGATGGTAAATCTCTTAAACCAATTTATTCAAGACTGCAAGAACTTTACGAATCCAAACAGCTTCTTCTAGGGATTTTAGTTCAGAGAAGTGACAACCTCACAGTTACCGAATTGGTATAGAGGAATTATGATGAGTACTGAAGAAAAAAGACACCTAAAAGACTTCTACAAAAAGTTGAGAGATAATATGCGAAGAGAACGAAGCCTAAAACGTAATTCTGTTTTCTTATCGTTTTTGGAAAGTCGGAGTGCATCAAGGTTCAAATTGCTAAAAAACTCGACAATTCATTCAAGTTTAATTCCAAATGATATTCTTATGTCTCTTTTGTCAAAGGGTTAC
>JAEOTI010000811.1 GCA_016839955.1 Candidatus Hodarchaeota archaeon
AAATGGAGATGAGTGTTGAACTACCTGAAGTCCATATTTTCGCTACTCAAATGAATGAGCTTTTATCAGGCAAAACTATTGAAAGTTATCAACTCGAAAATTTTGAAAGACTTCAAAAAGTTGGATTTATCAATAAAGATCTTATAATTTTCGATAATTTGATTGAAAAGGAATTTATTGATATATCGTCTCGAGGATTATGTATTCGATGTAAATTAAATTCTGAAATGAATTTACTAATAGCTCCTGAGTATGGAGGGAAGATTCGTTATCATTTGAAAGAAAAAACTCTACCAAAGAAATTTCATTTAAAATTAGTACTAAACGATTCATCTTTTCTGACTGTGCAATTATTAGGGATGGGATTCATATATTGCGTATTAGATTGTAATCTAGAAGAAAATTATTTGTACAAAAGAGATTTTCTTAGTGGAATCTCACCATTAGAAGAAGAGTTTACTTTCGAGTATTTTACTGAAAATTTAAAGAAAAAAAACAAAATGCTAAAATCGGTGATGATAGGAAAGGAAGCAATATTACTCGGTCTTGGAAATAGTCTATTTCAAGAAATAGCATATAAAGCCAAAATACATCCTAAAAGAAAAGCTTCTTCACTAAATAAAAATGATCAAGCTACATTGTATGATGCTATTCTGTTCATCATCAATAGTAGGATAAAAAAAAGAGGAAAAACTGATTTTTTAGATTTATATGGGGAAAAAGGGAAGCATTCGCCATTAATTGGACCTCATTTGAAGGACAAACCTTGTTTAAATTGTAAAACAATAATAGAAAAGATACAGATTGCAGGTGGACCTACGTATTATTGTTCTTCTTGTCAAAAAATGATTTAAATTCCTCTAAAATTAATTTTCCACATTTTAAGTTAATAAACGGGAAAATCCTGGATAAGGTTTCAAAGGTATAAGTTCAAAGGATATTAGTTTGTTTTTAACAAGAGGAAGTGAATCTAATGATTCCCTTGCATCATCTACTGTTTCGCATTCTAATATTAAAACTGCATTTGGTTTATCTGCTCGAAAATATAATTCACGAAAAATTCCTGATTCATAAAGTTCGAGGACTTTTAAGGATTCTACTTTCAGAAATGGTTTAAAATCCTCTTCTCTTACTCCTTGTACATCTATTTCGATCGCTAGAAATTTCATTCTGTTGTCAACCCTTCCTTCAATAATAAAGATGGATTATCAATTGTGATTTTAAAAGGATCAAATTTTTCAATAATTTAAAAGGAACTGGAATTTCGAACTTCAAACTTACTCAATTACATATTTTCTTGAATACTGAATCTGTAGTAAGTTGGGAAAGTACATCCATTTGAGTAGTTGCTGTTAAAATAAATAATCTTGAAATACATCCATCCTTAAAAATAGAAAAGAAGCAGGTTTGAAATTAGTACAAAAAAACAGTTTCAATGAGTACTTAGAAAATAGGATTTGTCTAAATGAATTTAGAGTTGCAATTGACAAAATCATAAATGGGATTCTCATCCTTCTTCCAATTATTATTTTATTTATCCTACTTATTTGGGTTAATAAAAATAAACCTGGTGTTTTCAAAACTCCAGGGTTTTTTTGCTCCTTTATTTTTCTGCTAACTATCTCAATCTGTCTTGCATTTCTCATTTGGGTGGGATTTTCACAGATCGCTACTTGGGAATATATAGCTGGTACTGATCGAGATCCATGAGATGCTCTTGAAACAGCTGAATATGCAAAGCCTATAATTTCTTTGTTCATAGGAATTTATTTTATCTTTATGCTTTTACTATATGGATTGTTTTTAATTCAAGTTTTTCGTAAATCTTCCAAGGAAACTTCATTCTAAATCATTAAATATTCAGTATTGGACGCATATAGAGATATTTAGGATTATTTAAGTTGATTCGTTGACTGAGATGAAGAAAGAAACCTGTCAAAATTATCAAATTCACATTAACTCTAGAGTTTATTTTGATAATTTTTCAGTTTATTGTTGTTTCTAGAAAATTAACAATGTTATCTATTTATTTTACATAAATTCAATAAGTGTACTTGCATTATAATTTACAAAGAACAAAATTTAGAATAATTAAAAAATAATAAAATGTTGAAAGAAAAAATGGATTTTCATGGCCCCTTATCCCTTGATGATGATTATAATAATGAAGAAGGAGACATTTCATGCCACGGACCTTTTTCTGCAAACGGAAGTATAAATGCTCGTAGTGTTAGTATCCACGGACCAAGCAGAGTACGAGGTAGCTTGAATTCTGAAATAATACGTATACATGGACCTTTATCGTGTGATGGCGATCTAATTGGAAAAGAGGTAAACATCCATGGTCCCTTAAGTGTAGATAAGAGTACCGAGGTAGAGGAACTCGATGTCCATGGTCCTTGGTCTAATGAAGGACATGCAAAGATTTCCACTGGTGAAATTCATGGACCCCTAAAAATCCGTGATAATCTAATTGTAGAAAAAAGTCTTTCAATTCAAGGTCCCCTAAAATCTACTGGAGAAATTGAAGCGGGAGGATCGCTTGCTATTCTTGGTCCTCTCACTGCAAAGAACGTTAAAGGAGAAACTATAGAAATCAATGGACCCATCAAAATTGACAATTCTCTAGTTGCTTTAAAAGAAATTATAATCGAGGTATCTTCAAGAAGATATGATACAGATCCTTTCCGAGTAAATTTAATCAAGGCACCCAAAGTAATTCTTAGAACAGATGGTTGGAAAAAAGATTTGGTAAAAACTTCAGTTCAAATTGAAGCTGACGAACTAATCCTTGATGGAATAATACACACAGGCTCAATTAAAGCCAAAGATATCATATTGGAGAATAATGCTCAGCATGAACCTGAAAATTAGTTTCATTCAATAAATGGGGGAGTTTTCTTTCTTCTGAAGAATAAAATCCAAAAGCTGTTCATTTTTAGGTAAAATCGTTAAACTATTCTTAAACTATTGCTTTACTTAAAATCTAAGATTTTTAATAGTTTAACATTATATCGATCTACCAGAAAATTTTATAATGGCCAGAATTTATAAATACTAACAGAAGAAAAATGACTCTTGAAGATGAGGGAAAAGTAGGCTCAAAGGGTGAATTATTTCCATCCAAAAAAATTAGAACGGCAGTAGGCTTTTCAAAAAATCAACGAATTAAATATTCTGTAATTAAAGGACGATTAATTGTTGAATTGATACCTGATCCCATTGAACTATTCTCTCGACCCCCAAAAGTAACAACAACTCTTAAAGAACTGAAAAATGACCGAAAAAAGCTTTCAAAGGAGTTAGAGAGTTGAAGATTTTTCTTGACTCTACTTACTTTTTTCCATTAATTGGAGTTACTGAGACCTCAATTGACCAGCAATTTTTACCTAAACTTGTAAAAAATAATCAATTCCAAGTTTTGTACTCTTCAATAACATTATTTGAAATATCAGCTAAAGGAGCGAAATTAATCCAAAGTGGTGAGATAACAGAACCTGATGTGGTAAATGGATTGAATTCACTTCAATATTGGAGAGAAGTATTTGCTGTAGACCCTTGGTCAGGGGAAATTCAACGTTTATCTTTCTTTTTTCGAAGATCTCACCCAGATTTTATTGACTGCTTGATTTTAGCGAGTGCTATTCTTGAGTCTGAAAAATTTGTTTGTGAAGATGAAAAAATACATGAATTAGTAGAAATCACGTGGAAGAAAATTATTTTAGATTGTAATGCGAATTTTGAAATATATAATTCTTCAGAGATTAAGCTTTAAAATTTACAATAACGGAGTGATGGTACCAATTATTCGTAATGTACAAAGAAAATGAGTATATGAACGGTAAATTTTAGATTATAAGTAGTAAAATGTTAGATTCTATTGAATTTGCTCAAAATAATCATATTGACTATTCAGGATGAGTCTTTGGTTTCCACTAACTTCTGTGCATCCTGGAAGTATGAAATCATCTCTTTTAGTTGCAAATGCTCGTATACTTCAGGTGAAAAATCCATAAAGCGTTGTAGAACATCAGTTTGTTCGTGAAGCTGCTTTAGCTCGTAACGGGCTTTTTTGGCCACTGAGCATATTCCGCGTTCTTCAGCTAAGAGTTCAGCTAATTTAAATTGTTGAATGGCCCCTGGAAGGTCAAAAACCGCTCGTTTCAATAATCCCTGGATTAAGATGGTCTCAGCATAAGAACCGTGAAGCCGCTCCCGTTTACTATGATCTTCGAGATCCTGTAGTAAAGTTTCAACAGTTGCTTTGTGACCGGCTTTAAGATCTGGATTGGTGCTTAAAAGATACATTTGGAGATGGATCTGAACAAGCAATTGAATGGCTTCTACTTGTAGTTCGAAATGGGGAATTTGAATTGCAAGATCCTTTGCCTGGGAAGCTGAAGTTAATGCCTTTGGGAAATCCAATTCTGTCAACTTTAAGAGACAAACTGCTAAGAGATGCCGTAGTTCTACTTCTGGTATCTCCGATGTCCGGGCAAGATGAACTAACTTCTTAGCTTTTTCTTTAGCTTTAGTAAGGACATTTTTTGCCACTAGAACCCTTACTAACTGAAGAAGGGAGTCAGCGATGTTAATTGGAACCCCTGTTTCTTCGAACAGGACTAGGCTACGTTGAAAAACCTTTTCGGCTCGATCTAGCTTTCCACATTTAAAATAGACAATACCTAAGTTATTTAAGGATACAGCAATGTCACGTGGGTTACCAAGTGGCTCTCTTAGAGCAATACTCCGCTCGTAGAATTCTTGTGCCCGATTTAGTTCACCACGTTGTAAGCAAACACTTCCCAAATTATTCAAAGACACAGCAATATCGCGTGGGTTACCAAGTGACTCCTTTGAAGTAAGACTCTGCTGTAAGTATTTTTCAGCCTTGTCTAAAGCGCCACGATTCCAATAAATAGCACCTAGACTGTTCAAGGATTCAGCGACATCTTGAGGATTGCTAAGTTGTTCTCTGAATTTGAGACTTTTTTGAAAAAATTTCTCAGCTTGGTCTAGTTTTCCACGAAAAAAATAGATACTTCCTAAATTATTCAGAGCGTCTCCTTGACCTAAGCAATTTAAAGGTTCCTTGTCTGCCAGTTGCAGGGCTTCATATGCACATGTCTCCGCTTCAGAATATTGCCCTAACCTCCATAAACATTGGCTTTGCTCATTAAGAGTTGCAATCCGCTCATCCCGTTGACGAATCGTCAGCTGTCCAAGAAAAGGGGTCAATTGAGAAAGAGCTTCCGTAAATTTGCCTTCCTTACGGAGTGCACGGGCTTCTTCAACGACCCTTGGTAGTGACATAGTCTTGACAAATCCTTTAAGGTAAAAGCATAATATTAGAAAGCGTTTTGTCCTTGATTTATCCCAAAAAAATAGAAAATTTAAACAATTAGGAGATGTTTCCATCCCATCTAAGCTCGTGAAATACCAAGTTTTTCTAATAAGTTAACGAAATCTAAAATGCTCATTTCAGCTATGGATGCTGCACCTTCATAGAATCGATATTCTACAAATAATTTAATAGCTTCGATCTGTTTATTTGTGCAACTACTCTTTACAAGATTCCAATCTACAGATTTTTTTCGTTCTTCGCGAACTTCTTTTTCTCGTTCTTCAAAATTCTCCATATATTCCTCAGCAAGTTTTCTAGCGATATTCATTTTATTTTATTTCCTCTCTTAATTTGCTAATTTCTTTATCAGGGTAAATATCTCTCAATTTGTCAATAAAATCTTTATTTAGTATTTCTAATTGAGGTTATTAAATAAGATTAATCACCTTGAGGAAAAAATGAATAGAATAGAAGAATTATT